>DSEL01000180.1 GCA_011056645.1 Candidatus Atribacteria bacterium | reverse complement strand
TAATTAATCAATTAAAAGTAGATGATTCAGCTGAATGGATTTGCAATTTTTCACATGAATTAAATTCTAAAGGGATAGAAATAATCGAAAATCTTTTTTTAAAAAATGATTTTTTAACAATATATTTTAACAATATATTTCCAGTTAGTGATAATATTATTGCAGAAGCTATATTGGCGTATACTGAAAGAAGCTATAATACATTTATAGCCAATAAACAACTCAACAATAAAGTTAACTTATCAGAATACGATCAAAACTTGATTTTTGGTGTACTAAAGAGTCATATTTCTTGGGGAGTGTGGATAAGATTTGTGGAAAGAATTGCAGAAATATATAGAGATGCCCACCAGTAAAAATAATTAAAGCTTTTAAAAAGAAAAAGAGTTAAACCTGTTAAGGTGAGACCCCAGAAGTCGAGGTGTTCTATGATGATCAATATATATGATTGCGATGTTCATGATAAAGAAGCACTAGCAATATTTCGTGTAAAAAGGGCTAATTGGAATAATTGGCTTTTCGAAGATTCCCTTTCTATATCTAATCAAATAACGCATATGCTGTGGAAAGATGCAATTTATCGAACATTCAATGAAGCAAGAAGGTTGACAATTAATAGAGAATCTGAATCTGAATCTCTCGGATTTAATGGGCCACTCCTTCATCTTTTAGATGAAGGTTTTCTTGTTTCACAGGTAATGGCGATACGCCGTCTGACTGATCGGAACTTTTATGATCTTAAGAAAGGGGTACTCTCAGTTCTCCGTCTCATCGATGATGTGTCAGATAATATAGATATATTCACACGTGAAAATTATGTTTCTTATGATGGAAGCAAGTATGAAGGTGTATCACTTGAGATAGACGGTATTGATAAATGGAGACCATGGAAAAAGAAACATGAAAATTTCGACACGCTATCAAGTGTGCTTCCTCAGAATCGATCAAGAGCCGATCGAGTAAATAAATCTGTATTTATTAAACTCAATAAAGAGCTCAAAATCTGTGAAAATCTGAGAACCTATGCAAATAAATTTATTGCACATGCATCAGACCCAATCGGTAGATTAAAATTGACGGAAAACCAGAAGAAGGTTACTTTAGACAAGTTGGATCAATGCTATAAAGCCATAATACGGGTAAGTTCTTTTATTGGTGCAATAGTTCTATACGAACACGAATTGGGAAGAGTGCCAACCCCCCAGTATAATCACCTCGAGAATATAGAAAAGCCAATGGTCTCTCAAGATGATCTAAAAAATCTACATAACTACTGGAACAAGAGGGTAGAGGAGGTTATTCACTGGAATTAAAATCTTTGGGCAATATTATAGAGCATAATTACCCTATTAAAGTTGATAGAAAAGCAGCCGCTCAATTTTCCCGTGAATTTATTCGGATCGTTGTATTTTTAAATAATTTTAAAGTGTGACAGAGAATGGTGCACTAACTTAATAATTCAGGAACTTTCTCTTAGTTTTTTATAAAGAATCTGATAAGCTAAGGTTCTCAATGTATTTTTAGATAATTAGAATATTACAGGGAACAGTCCTTTGTTATGCTTTTATCATATTTTAGAAAATACCGTATGTCAAATGTAAAGGCCTATCAATCCATTCATTCTTCATAATATAAAAATTCTATCCAATCCCACAGCCAGTACACAATTCAAGTTGTACAACCTTATAAAGAAATAGTATAATTAAAATTAATTCGCTACCCGCACTAAAGAAATAATCAGAAAAAAATAAAAATAAATTAAAACCTAAATGGACAAAGAGCGATGAGTGGAGATATACGAATGGATAATCAGAAAATGAACAGAGGCCAAATAAAAGCAATTCGGGGAAGTGTGGTTGATGCTTTTTTCCCGCAGTTCCTTCCCAAGATAAATTACCAATTGAAATCCGGCGAAGCAATTATCGAAGTAACCCTTCATCTGGATGCCACGACGGTGAGAGGAATAGCCTTAACGCCTACCCAAGGGCTAAAAAGGGGAGATGAAATCATTGACATGGGACATCCTTTGCAAGTACCCGTGGGGTCCGGATTATTGGGAAGAATGTTTAATGTTTTTGGAGAACCGATTGATGGAGGAGATGTTTTAACGCCTGAAAAATTAGTACCGATATATCAAAAATCTCTTCCTCTTGCCGAACGGGCTACGGCGACAGATATCTATGAGACCGGCATAAAGGTGATTGACGTTCTGGCTCCTCTGGAAAAAGGAGGAAAGGCCGGATTATTTGGCGGTGCCGGAGTCGGCAAGACGGTTCTGATTATGGAGATGATTCACAATATGGCTTTGGAACATGAAGGGGTGAGCCTCTTTTGCGGCATTGGCGAGCGTTCCAGAGAAGGAGAAGAGTTATATCGGGAAATGAAAGAAACAGGCGTCCTGAAAAAGGCGGTCTTGATGTTTGCCCAGATGAACGAACAACCCGGTGCCCGATTTAGAGTAGGGCATGCTGCTTTAACCATGGCAGAATACTTCCGTGATGAAGTGAAGCAGGACGTTCTTTTGTTAATTGATAATATATTCCGCTTTGTCCAGGCCGGGGCCGAGGTTTCCGGTCTTTTAGGCGAATTGCCTTCCCGGGTAGGGTACCAACCCACTATGGCCAGTGAGATTGCTGACCTTGAGGAAAGAATTTGTAATTCGCCCACCGGGTCCATCACCTCCATCCAGGCGGTTTATGTACCTGCCGATGATTTTACCGACCCGGCAGCAGTGCATACTTTTAGTCATCTTTCTGCTTCAGTGGTACTTTCCCGGCAGCGGGCCAGCCAGGGATTGTATCCGGCAGTAGACCCCTTAAAATCTGCCTCTAATATGCTTTCACCGTTGACTGTTGGTCAGAGGCATTACCAGATAGCCCGGGAGGTGAAGCAGAACTTATCTGAATATGAGGAATTAAAGGATATTATCGCCATGCTGGGTTTGGAGGAATTATCCAAGGAAGACCAGAGAACGGTCAATCGTGCCCGGCGCCTGGAAAAGTTTTTAACCCAACCCTTTGCCACCACAGAACAGTTTATTGGCAATAAGGGCCGCCGGGTGAGTTTACCCGAATCATTAGACGGATGTGAGAAAATCTTAAATGACGAATTTGCCAGTTATTCCGAGCAATCACTTTATATGATTGGCTCCATAGAAGAAGCGAAAGAAGAAGATAAAGTAGAAGCGAAAAATGATTGATTTAAAGATATTATTACCGGGGAAGACATTTTTAAAAAAGGAAGTCAAAAAAATAACGGCAGAGGCAGAAAACGGGTGGTTTTGCCTGCTGCCCAAACATGTTGATTTTACCACTTCCTTAACACCGGGAATTTTACTGCTAACCACATCCGAGGAGAAAGATGTTTTTTTAGCTATCGATGAAGGAATCCTGGTTAAATATGGGAAAGAAGTGGTTATTTCGACCAGGAATGCCATAGAGGGAGAAGATTTGGGAGAGCTGAAAAATCGGGTGGAAGAAATATTTATCAAAACAGATGAGAAAGAAAAAGATGCCCAGACTGCTTTAAGTAAATTAGAAGCAGATTTTGTCAGAAGTTTTTTAAATTTGGAGACGCATGGATAAATGGAACATCAAAATAAATCAAAAGATATAAAGCAGGGCTTTATTAAAAAAATCGAGAAAAAAGAAAAACGGAAATTAAGAGCCCGAGACAAGAAATATCAGGCTGTGTGGTTCGGCATGGGTTCGTTCGGAGTGATTGGCTGGTCGGTGATGATACCGACTGTGATTGGTATTGCCGTGGGTATCTGGGCTGATAAGAAGTGGCCGGGTCATATTTCCTGGACCTTGACTTTCCTTTTTTTGGGGATTATCCTTGGCTGTCTCAATGCCTGGTACTGGGTGGAAAAAGAACGAAAATCGATTGAAGAGGAAAACGAAGAATGAATCTTAGTGTTTACAGCTTATTATATTTTATCATTGGCCTGGGATTAGGATTATTTTATTTTGGCGGTTTATGGCTGACCATTAAAAATATGAATCAGGCTCGTTCGCCGATTATATTAACCCTGGGAAGTTATATTTTAAGAATGGCTGTTGTGTTTTTGGTATTAATTTATATTGCCCGTCAGGGTGATTGGGGAAATGTTTTAATTCTTTTGGTGGGATTTATTATAAGTCGTATTTTTTTAAGTAGAAGGATTGGTAAACCAAAAAAAGATATAAATAATCATAATTAAATAGGGGATGAGGAATTAAAAATGGATATAAGTCCGGATGCTATTATTTTATTTAAATGGAATGGAATCCATCTAAATGCTACGATTCTTTTTACTTGGATAGCCATGCTCATACTTATTATAATTAGCTGGCTGGCCACCAGAAATTTAACCATCGGACCTAAAATAAGCCGCTGGCAAAATTTTTTGGAAGTGATTATCGGTTATATGCGGCAGCAAGTGAAAGAAATTACTCAACAGAATCCAGACCCCTTTATTCCTTTTTTAGGCACCTTATTTTTATTTATTTCGGTATCCAGTTTGTTGTCTATTATTCCCGGCTATCAGGCTCCAACCGGTTCATTGTCCACTACCAGTGCGCTGGCTATTTGCGTATTTTTTGCCATACCTATTTTCGGCATTGCCAAAAAAGGGGCACTTGCTTATTTTAAACATTATTTGGAGCCTTTTATCTTCATGGCCCCCTTTAATGTAATTGGTGATTTCTCCCGTACGCTGGCTCTGGCGGTACGATTATTTGGGAATATGATGAGCGGCTCATTGATTGCGGCAGTTTTATTGATCATCACCCCTTTGTTTATACCCATTGTGATGCAGGTTTTTGGATTATTAATTGGTCAAATACAAGCTTATATCTTTACCGTGCTGGCCACGGTTTATATTGCTTCGGCCACGCGGATAGAAAATAAGACGATTCAGATAGAACAAAAGGAAGGGAGTAAAGAAAATGAGTAGTATTGATATTATCGGTGCGGTTTCTATTATTACTGCGGGAATCACCATTGCCATTGGTTCGGTTGGCCCCGCCATAGGAGAAGGGATGGCCCTGGCCCGGGCATTGGGAGCGATTGCTCAACAACCCGACGAAGCCAATACCATTACCAGAACTTTATTTGTGGGATTGGCCATGGTTGAATCGACGGCTATCTACTGTTTGGTCATTTCAGTCATTCTTATTTTTGCCAATCCTTTCTGGAATTATGTCTTAAGTCATTAGGGGGGGTAATATGCTTTTAGATTCATTTACTATCATTGCCCAAATCATTAATTTTTTAATTCTGATCTATCTCTTGAAACGATTTTTATTTAATCGGATTATCAAGATTATGGATGAGAGGGAAAAGCAAATCACCGACCGGATGCAAGATGCTGAAACAGCAAAAAAAGCAGCACAGAAAGAGTTAGAAGAACAGCGCAGGATAAGAGAAGAACTCCAGGAAAAATGGAATGAGATGCTTGCTCAGGCCAAGAAGGATGCCCAAAAGAAGCGGGAAGAATTGGTAAAAGATGCCAGAAGTAAAATTGATGAAGAGCAAAAAAATTGGAGAGAGGCGATATCAAAACAACGCACCGCTTTTTTAAGAGACCTTCGCCATTTATCCTGCGAGCAGGTTTGTCAGATGAGCAGAAAGGTTTTAGCGGATTTAGCCGATGAAAAATTAGAAAACCAGCTGATTGAAAATTTCTTAATCCAGTTGGGCAAGTTGAGCAAAGAGGAAAAAGATGATTTTATCCGGTTTATCAATAAAGATGAGCGGAAGGTATGGGTGGATAGCAGTTTTCAGCTAACCGGCAAAAAAGAATCTGAGATCAGGAAAATACTGGAAGAGATAATCGGTGATAAAGTTGAAATCAATTTTAAAGTTTCTCCTAAATTGATTTGCGGCATTGAAACTCGAACCGAGGGAAAGAAGATTTCCTGGAATATTGAAAACTATTTAGATGGACTGGAAGAGCAGTTGAAGAAAGCTTTTACTGAATTCAGTTTTCAAGAACCGGATGTTGAAAAGGAAGAAAACTAATCTGCTTTGGATGGATTAGGAGGTCATTTATGGTCATGTGGGGGTATTAATGGGTAATACAACGAAAGAGATAGATACTTTATCTTTAGAAGAAAATTTAAAAACGACTTTTTCCAGTATGAATCGCGTGGTAAAACAGCAGAAAGTATCCTTATATGTACAGGAAATCGGTATTGTATCCGCGGTAGGTAAAGGTATTGTCACGGCAAAAGGGTTGCCGGAAGTAAAAGCAGGGGAAATCGTGACTTTCAAAGACCGCCAGCGGGGAATGATCTTTAATCTGGAACCAGGTAAAGTAGATATTGTTCTCTTTGATGATGCGAAGGGGATTAAAGCCGGAGATGAAGTGAGGAGAACCAACCAGGTCATGGATGTCCCGGTTGGCGAATCATTGTTGGGAAGGGTCATCGACCCGGTGAGCCGTCCCCTGGATGGTTTAGGCACTTTAAGGACCATGGAGAGATATCCCATTGAGCGTGAATCTCCTCCCATTATGGATAGAGAACCGGTATATGTTCCTTTACAGACAGGTATTTTAGTCGTGGATGCCCTGGTACCGATTGGCCGGGGGCAGCGGGAGCTTATCCTGGGAGACCGACAGACCGGGAAAACAGCGATTGCTGTGGACACCATGATTAATCAAAAAGATAAAGAGGTTATTTGTATTTATTGTGCTATCGGTCAAAAGTTATCTTCGGTGGCCAGAGTCATTGCTCAACTTAAAAAGTCAGGAGCCATGGAATATAGCCTGGTAATGGTGGCATCAGGAGAAGATACGCCCGGCTTGAATTATATTGCACCTTATGCTGCGACCAGTATCGGTGAATATTTTATGGAAAGAGGAAAAGATGTTTTAGTAATTTATGATGATTTAACCCATCATGCCCGCTCTTACCGGGAGCTATCGCTTTTGTTAAGAAGGCCGCCTGCCCGGGAAGCCTATCCCGGAGATATTTTTTATATTCATTCTCGTCTTTTAGAAAGGGCGACTCATCTGAAGAAAGAAAAAGGTGGCGGTTCTTTGACCGCCTTGCCCATTATTGAAACCCAGGCACAAAATTTATCAGCTTACATCCCAACCAATCTTATTTCCATTACCGATGGTCAAATTTATCTTTCCCCTCAATTATTCCAGGGAGGACTGTTGCCGGCCGTTGATGTGGGGAAATCAGTATCCCGGGTAGGAGGAAAAACACAATTAGCTTCCTATCAAGAGGTGGTGGGTAACTTACGTTTAACTTATTCTCAATTTCAAGAGCTGGAAATCTTTTCCCGGTTCGGGACTCAGTTAGATGAGAGTACTATAAAAATACTGGAAAGAGGAAGAAGAATAAGAGAAATTTTAAAACAGAATCAATACGCTCCCTACTCGGTCATGGAACAAATTGTCGTTCTGCTTATGGTAAACCAGGGGTTATGGGATGGGGTTTCGGTTGAGGATATTAAAAAAAGAATAATAGAAATAAAAAAGAATTTGGAAGAAAGATTCCCCCAATTGGAAGAAAAAGTGATGAATAATAAAAAACTGGATAGTGATGAAGTAAAAAGGATTCTCGATTTTGTAGAAACAAATATTTTAAAAAGAGAGGAAGACCACTCAAATGCAGATGCTGGAAACCATTCAGAGAAAAATTGAAAGTGCCCGGGATTTATATTCGGTGGTCAAAACCATGAAGGCATTGGCGGCAGTGAACATTCATTATCATGCGCGAGCCGTAGAGGCCATTACTGAATATCACCAATCCATTGAGATGGGTTTCCAGGCATTGTTAAAGGAAAAACCAGAAATATTAAAAAAACCGATATTGAAAAATGAAAGACGAATGGGAGTCATCATCTTTGGTTCACAAAGAGGAATGGCCGGTAAATTTAATGTGATGGTGGCTAATTCCTTTATGGAATGGGAAAAAGGAAATACTTTCGATTATAGTCAATTAAAAATAGGGGTTGCCGGAGAGAGAGTGGAAGAACAGTTAAAAGAAATTGGCTACCAACCGGCAGCCAGGATTAATTTTCCTGAATCCAGATATGACCTGAATAGCGCTATTCAGGAATTGCTGGTACTGGTGGAGTCATGGCGGTTTCGGGAAAAAATAGATGATATTTATTTATTTTATAATAAGCTCGTAAGAGGAGTCATCTTTGAACCCTTTCAATTTCATTTATTCCCTTTGGACCAGGAATGGCTAAAGGAATTAGCTTTAAAAAAATGGCCTTCTCGTAATTTGCCCTTATATACCCTTCCCTGGGAACAGCTGCTCTATTCCTTCATCCATCAATTTTTTTATATTTCCTTATATCGGGCTTTTATCGAGTCGATGGCCAGTGAGAACGCCAGCCGTTTAACGGCCATGCAGAAATCCGAAGAGAACATCGAGGAACGTTTGGATAATCTGAACGCTCAATTTAACCGTCAGAGGCAAAATGCGATTACCAAAGAATTACTGGATATTGTAGCCGGTTTCGAAGCCCTGGCACAATCTATATAATTCATTTAATTATTCCTGGTATTCCCTTAGCTATAACTATATCAATATAACAAAAAATGCTTTTCTTTTAATTTGTTTTTAATCTTTGTCTATGGAGGAAGTAGAATGACCAGATATAGATGTCCAAAATGCAAAATGGAGTATGATACTCCGGGAAAATGCAATATGTGCAAGGTTACTCTTAAAAAAGTAGTAGAAAAGAAAAAGCCTATGCCTAATATGCATCATGAAAAGCATGAACCTCAAAAAACTAATCATCAATCTCAAAAAGGTAAAAGTCATCAAGAGCATATGCATCATGACCATGCCGATCATCATCAGCACATGGTGCGTGATTTTAAAAAAAGGTTTATCATATCAGCTTTGGTCACCATACCCATTCTTTTGCTGTCTCCCTTAATACAAAAGTTGCTTAATTTTAGTTTTGGTATTCCCGGAGAAAAATATGTTCTCTTTGCTCTTTCCAGTTTTATATTCTTCTACGGGGGTTGGCCTTTCTTAAAAGGATTTTTTGATGAGTCCAGGAAGAAACAGCCGGGAATGATGACTCTTATTGCCTTAGCTACTTCAGTAGCCTATTTTTATAGTTCGGCAGTGGTTTTTGGCCTTAAAGGAAAGTTTTTTTTCTGGGAACTGGCTACCCTGATAGATGTGATGCTTCTGGGCCACTGGTTTGAGATGAAATCTGTTTTAGGGGCTTCCAGGGCACTAGAAAAGCTGGCTCAATTAATGCCGGATACAGCCCACCTAATGAAGGGAAGCGAAGTCAAAGAAGTCAAAATTTCTATCTTGAAAAAGGGGGATAAAATTTTAATCAAAGCGGGTGAAAAAATACCTGCTGACGGTTTTATTATCAAAGGCAGCAGCTATATTGATGAATCAATGCTGACCGGAGAATCAAAGCCAGTACATAAAAAAGAGGAAGATAAGGTTATCGGCGGTTCGGTAAATGGAGATGCAGTTTTGGAAGTAAAGGTTGAAGGGACAGGAGAAGAATCGTATTTAAACAAGGTCATTAACCTGGTAAAAGATGCTCAGTCATCCAAATCAAAAACTCAGAGGTTTGCGGATAAAGCAGCAAACTGGCTTACCATCATTGCGGTGACTATCGGAACAGCCACACTCATTTACTGGATTATATATGGGCTCGACCTAGCCTTTGCCATTGAAAGGATGGCTACAGTAATGGTGATTACCTGCCCTCATGCTTTAGGTTTAGCCATACCTCTGGTTACGGCAGTCTCGACTTCGTTGTCGGCAAAAAACGGCCTTTTAATAAGAAATAGAACTACCTTTGAAAATTCCAGAAAGATAACCACTGTGGTGTTTGATAAGACAGGTACACTTACCGAAGGTAAATTCGGAGTAAGCCTGGTTACGGTTATAGACAAAATTTATGATGAAAAAAAGATGATTCAATTGGCAGCCTCACTGGAAAAGAATTCTGAACACCCAATTGCCAGGGGAATTATAAACAGAGCGGAAGAACTAAAAGTTAAGACCATGCCGATGTCAGACTTCGAGGTAATAAAAGGACAAGGAGTAAAGGGGAAAATAGAAGGAAAAAATATCGCCTTGGTTAGCCAGGGTTATGTGAGGAAAAACAATTTTGAGATGCTAAAAGAAATTAAGGATTACGAAACCGGAACACTGGTTTATATTTTGCTTGATAGCAAAATAATTGGCGTTATCACGCTAGCTGATAAAATTAGAAAGGAATCCTATGAAGCAATACAGCAGCTAAAAAGATTGGGCATAAAGTGTTGGATGCTTACCGGAGATAATAAAAGAATCGCTGAAGAAGTTTCAAATGAGTTACATCTTGATGGATATTTTGCAGAAGTACTGCCACATGAAAAACTGGAAAAAATAAAAGAGCTGCAGAGTAAAGGAGAATTTGTTGCTATGACTGGAGACGGAATTAATGATGCCCCCGCTCTTGCTCAGGCAGATGTAGGTATTGCTATCGGCTCAGGCACAGATGTTGCTGCCGAGACTGCTGATATTATCTTGGTCAACAGCAATCCTTTGGATGTTACTTCGCTCATTTTGTTTGGAAGAGCAACTTATCGTAAAATGATTCAAAATCTGTATTGGGCAACAGGATATAATGTTATTGCTATTCCTCTTGCTGCCGGAATATTATACAATTATGGCATAATAATTTCTCCGGCTATCGGAGCTGCTCTGATGTCTCTAAGCACTATAATTGTGGCCATAAATGCTCAATTCTTATCCATTGCAAAATGAAATCTTCTAACCGACAATATATGTCTATTTTTTTTACCATAATGTAAAGCAGAGAGATGCGGCTATCCAATCAATGCAGGAACAAGAAAAAAAATTGGATGCAAAATTATATACTAAAATCGTTCCGTTCATTCAATTCTATCAGGCGGAGGATTATCATCAGGATTATTACCAAAAATCTCCCACAAGATATAAATTATATCGTGCTGGTTCGGGACGTGAAGCATATCTTAAATCGACATGGGAAGAAGCGAACAATAATGATGCTAACAAATTCAAAAAGCCTTCGGATGAAGAGCTGAAAAAAATATTAACTCCTTTACAATATAAGGTAACTCAAGAGAATGGGTCAGAAATGGCATTTGACAATGAATATTGGGATAACAAGAGAGAAGGTATTTATGTGGATATTTTATCCGGCAAACCGCTTTTTAGCTCACTTGACAAATTTGATTCGGGAACGGGCTGGCCAAGCTTTACGAAGCCGCTCGAACCGGATAACATTTTAGAAAAAGAAGATAACAGTTTATTTATGAGCAGAACGGAAGTAAGGAGCAAATATGCAGATTCTCATCTTGGCCATCTATTTGATAATGGGCTTGAACCCACCGGTCTACGTTATTGCATGAATTCAGCTGCGCTTCGATTTATTCCCAAAGAAGATTTAGAAAAGGAAGGATTTGGTCAATATATGGAGCTTTTCGAGTTATAAGTTGAATTTTTATTAAAAAATATAAAAAGTTAAATGTAAAAATATATTATGTTATATTACTTCTTTAGGGAATGAATCTTTTAAAATGAATTAGGTATTGTATTGAATTGTTAAGGCTAAAGGTATTTTAATAGTGGAAATGTATGGGACTTAAACGGGGACTTCACAATTTTATTAAATGATGATAAAATCAAAAAATATAGAAATGGATGAAGAAAATGTTGAGAAACCCGATAAAATATTGACAGTCAAAGAAGAAAAAAATACTCTTTGAAAAATATAATGATAGGAGGAAAGAAAATGAATATTTATAAGTATGCCATGAAGATGGAAAAAGACGGTGAAAATTATTATCGTGAACTTGCTGGCAAAACAAGTGATATAGGACTCCAGACACTTCTAAAAATGTTAGCTGATGACGAAGCCAAACATTATAATATTATTGAAAAAATGATGAAAACCGATGTAAGTATAGAATTGGTAGAGACAGATATATTAGAGAGTGCTAAAAATATCTTTGTTAAAATTAAAGGGAAAAAACAAGTATTTGACTTTGACTTACCAGAGATAAATTTATACCGCCATGCCTGGAAAATTGAAGAAAAGAGTCATAAGTTTTATATAGAAATGGGTGACAAGGTGGAAATCGAGTCACAAAGGAAAATATTTTTAAAATTAGCGGAAGAAGAAAAAAAGCATATGTTTCTATTAGAAAACTTGATTGAATTTGTTTCCAGACCCGAAACGTGGATTGAAAATGCAGAATTTAATCATTTGGATGAATATTAAAATATAAATTATAGGCTAATAAAAAATTATGTTTTAGGGAATCAAAATGTTTAAATTTCTTGGGCATCGAAATTTTATCTTACCACTGGCCTTCGTTTTAGGTTTCACCTGTCCTCAACTGGCTCAATGGACCAAATTATTAACCATTCCTGCTCTGGCGCTGGTAATGACCGTTTCCATTGTTCAAATTCCCACCCAGCAAATGTTAAAATGGCAGAGCTTGGTCCATCCCCTTGCTATCGGAATACTTTTCAGTTATCTATTTTTAGGTTCAGTGCTTCTTATATTAAATCAATGGTTTATTTTCCAAGATCCTATAAGAATAGGGATGATTTTGGTTGCCTCGGCACCTCCTGGTATAGCAGTGATCCCCTTCACCTCCTTATTAGCGGGTAATTCAATTTTATCTCTATTTGCCACTTTTGGTGCCTATCTATCCTCTATTTTTATTATGCCGGGCTTGATCTGGTTATTAACCGGCGCTGAAACATTTCCTTTGTCAAAGTTGATCCTCACTCTGCTCGAATTAATTATTTTACCTATCGTATTTTCCCGCCTACTGCTTTTTAGCCGTTTTTATCAATCAATTATTTCCTGGAAAGGAACCATGATTAATTGGGGTTTCTTTGTGGTTATCTTTACTGCGATCGGTTTAAACCAAAAAACCTTCTTGGAACAACCGAATATTTTAATGAAAGTATCATTGATTGCTTTTACCGCTACTTTCCTGGGATTCATTCTATTAAATCTCATTTTGAAAAAAATGGGAATAAATCAAAAAGACCGAACCTCGATGATACTTTTAGGGACCATTAAAAACTCCGGATTTGCAGCCGCCATTGCCCTGACCCTATTTGATGAAATCACCTCTCTTCCCGGAGCAATTTTTAGTGCAATTTATGCCCTTTATATGATATGGCTGGGAGGAAAACATCAAATAAAATAATTCAGTCTACTCGCATTAAAACTTTCAATAATTATTGTGAGCAAATTTTCTTGAAAGGGGAAAATATGATGAGTGAAAACAAAAAAAGCTTTTCAATTACCGGAATGACCTGTATTACCTGTGCGAATACTGTTGAAAATTCCTTGAAAAAAATTGATGGAGTAAAGTTTGCATCGGTCAACCTGGCAACTGAAAGTGCTTTTTTGATCAGCGAAAAAGATATATCTTTAGAAAAGATAAAGAAAGCAGTAGAAGAAGCAGGCTATGGTATTTCAACCGAACCGGCAGAAGATTTAGAAAAGAAAAGATATGACCTTGCTAGAAAGAATCTTATCTTTTCCTGGATCATTACTTTCCCTTTATCTTTGTTAATGATCTTGAATATGATAGGTTATGCTGTTCCTTATTTCATGTGGATAGAATTAATCTTTGGTGGGGTAGTAATTTTTTATAGTGGTAGAGCTACTATTAAAGGAGCCTGGATAGCTCTTACCCATGTTCATACCAATATGGATACTCTCATTTTTATTGGCTCACTTGCTTGTTGGATAACTGTCCTATTAAGTTCATTAGGACTTTCCATCATCTCTTTCGGAACCATAGGTGCCATGATTGTGACTATTCATCTTACCGGTAGATTTATTGAATCACGTCTTCGAGACAAGGCAGCCAAAGAAATAAAGGCTCTTATCAAACTCCAAGCAAAAGAAGCTCGGGTAATATTTTCTGAAGGAGAATCAACCATACCTATTGAAGCAGTTAAAGTCGGATTTTTGGTTTTAGTGAAACCCGGAGAAAGAATTCCTGTAGACGGAAAAGTAGAAGAGGGGATTTCTTCCGTAGATGAATCCATGATTAGTGGAGAATCTTTACCGATAACTAAAAATAAAGGGAGTAAGGTAACCGGTGGTTCTCTAAATCTTACCGGTAGTTTTAAAGTAAGAGTTGATAAAGTTGGCGAAGAATCTTTCCTTTCTCAGATGGTCGATTTAATCAAAGAAGCACAGGGGACTAAAATTCCTATTCAAGCTTTAGCTGATAGAATTACCCTTTGGTTTGTTCCCGCAATTATTATCCTGGCACTGATGAGTGGTATAATCTGGACTTTTCAATTCGAAGAATTTCAGGGATTTCTTTCCTATATGCGAGGATTATTCCCCTGGATATTAAATACCGACAATTCGATTTCTTTTGCGATATTTGTTTTTATTTCTACTATCGTTATTGCCTGCCCTTGTGCCTTGGGATTAGCTATCCCTATGGCTTTGGTTTCCGGAACCGGACTGGCAGCTAAAAAAGGAATGATCATTAGGAATGCAGAAGCCATTCAAACTTCTAAAGATATTAAAATAGTGATGATGGATAAAACCGGTACTATTACCCAGGGTAATCCCCATATTATTAATCATTCTCTTTCTAATGAAGAAATGAAAATTGTTGCGGGAATTGAAAGTAATTCCAATCATCCTTTGGCCAAGGCTATATCCTCTTTTCAAAAATCAGATGTAAAACCAGAAAAAATTGAAGAGATAAGCGGAGAAGGGGTTAAGGCAGTAGTAAAAGGGGATGAATATTTTATCGGAAAGCCAAAATCCACAGAAAAATATTTACAGCTCCTTAAAGAAGGCAAAATTGTGATAGAAGTTTACAAAAATAATATAAATATTGGATCAATAACTATTGAAGACTCCATTAGGGAAGATTCGAATAAAGCAGTATCGAAACTTAAAAGCTCGGGTATAGATTCAATCATGTTAAGCGGTGATAACCTCAAGACTGCTCAGGCAATAGCCCGTCAAGTAGGGATAGAAAAAGTGTATGCCGGTATTAAGCCTGAAGATAAACTCAATATTATAAGGCAATATCAAGAAAAAGGCTCGAAGATTTTAATGGTAGGAGATGGAATAAATGATGCAGCTTCTCTTAAAGGAGCAGATATCGGGGTGGCTATAGGGGAAGGGGCTGATTTGGCAATAGATAGCGCTGATATTGTGATAGTAAAAGGTGGGATATCTCGCATAGTAGATAGTATTGAAATTTCTCGAAAAACCTTTCGAATTATTAGGCAGAATTTGTTCTGGGCATTTTTTTACAACGTTATTGTTATCCCTCTGGCTATGGCAGGATTATTGCACCCGGCAATAGCCGAAGGAGCTATGGCTGTAAGTTCCATCACAGTTATTTTAAATTCATTAAGAATCAAATAATACAGAGAGAGTTGTTAGGAATAGTTTTTATAAAAAGATATATACCTTGAAAAAGAATTAAACCTGCAGTAATATTGCAATACATGAGAGAAGATATTTTAATAATTATAAAAATTTAAAGGAGGCAAAGAAATGATTGGTAAGTTACCTGAAGATGTATTAGAAGCGGTTTTGGAGACTATACCTATTGAATTTTCCGTTGTGGATGCTAAAGATAAGGTCTTAGCTTGGAATAAACATAAAACAAGGATATTTAAAAGGCCTATAAATGTGGTAGGCAGAGATGTAACTAACTGTCATCCTAAAAAGAGCCTTGATAAAGTGGATAAAATATTACAAGAGATGAAAGAAAGGAAAAGAGAAAAAGCTCGTTTCTGGATTGATCTTCCTATCGGTCTTAATAATGAAAAGCAAAAAGTTCTAATAGAATATTATGCTTTGAAGGATACTGAAGGAAAATATCTCGGCTGCCTGGAGGTATCTCGAAACATTACGGATATTCAATTAATCAGTGGTGAAAAAAGACTATTAGATTGATTTTATAGTCACCATCTTAAATAAGAATTTAACTTTAATCTTGAAAAAAAGATGAGTAATTTAAATTTTATTATTCATTTAATGTTTTTTTGCTTATAATTTTACAAAAGACATATTATTTTTTACAGTAAATTACTTTTTTAAAAGAGTTGATTTATTGATTTGCAAAATTACTCTGGATTGTAGATAGTACAATCTCCTTGTTCTTAATTCAGCAGTACAAATATATTTTAAAAATTATTTTTACCCTGAAAAAATTTTTATTAGAAAAGAAAGGAGAAGAAAATGACGACTTATTTCATGTTTGGCAAATATTCCCCTGAAGCTATAAAGGGAATTAGTTCTGAGCGTACAAAAAAAGCTAATGATGCTATCTTGAAACTTGGTGGCAAGATAGTTGCCCAATATGCACTACTGGGAGATAAGGATTTGGTTTTTATTGTAAATTTACCCGGTGTAGAAGAGGTAATTCAAGCTTCTGCAAATTTGCATAAATTAACCGGTATCGCCTTTTCTTCCACCCCCGCAATTACTATAGAAAAATTTGATGAAATTCTTTCATAAAAATATAGAGGCAATTTATCTGAAGAGATGAGTTTTTTCAATTCAATAAGAATTAGAGAACAAGGATGATTGTACTATTTGAACTATGAGTGCAAAGATCATAGGCAAATACCGAGGATATTGCAATAGAGAAAATTGAACAAGTAATTTAGAAGGTTCATGATTCAGAGTAAACTTTTCGCATTAAATATTTAAAAGATATACCACTTAAGGAGAAGTGAGATGAAATATGACTTTGATAAGGTTATCGATCGAACTAACTATCACTCCGTAAAGTGGGATGAACTGGACACTATTTTTGGAGCCAAAGATATACTTCCTATGTGGGTTGCCGATATGGAGTTTAGGTCACCGAAACCGGTAATCGAAGCTATAAGAAAAGCAGCCGAGCATGGTATTTATGGCTATACCTCGAGGCCGGATTCCTATTACCAGGCAATCATTGGTTGGATGGAGAAAAGACATCATTGGAAAGTGAAAAAAGATTGGCTGGCTTTCAGTCCGGGAGTTGTTCCTGCTTTAAGTTTTATTATCAGAGCATTTACGGAACCCGGTGACAAGGTGGTCATTCAACCGCCGGTTTATTATCCCTTTTTTCGGGTAATAGAAAATAACGGTTGCCATGTAGTGAATAATCCCTTAAAATTTGGTAACAAAAAATATTTTATGGATTACGATGATTTAGAAAGAAAAGTTAGCGACCCCAGAGTGAAGCTATTAATTCTATGCAGTCCACATAATCCGGTGGGACGGGTATGGCAAAAAGAAGAGCTTATCATACTGGGAGAAATTTGTATAAAACATAATATTATGGTTGTTTCTGATGAAATCCATGCAGATATCTTGTTTAAAGGTCACAAGCATACACCTTTTGCGAAAATTTCACCCGCATATGCTCATAATTCAATTACCTGCACGGCGCCGAGTAAAACCTTTAATTTAGCAGGACTACAGACTTCTACCATCATTATCCCCAACAAAAAATATTACAAAATTTATCAGAATATCTTGGATAGTTTAACCCTTAACGAGAATAATGTTTTTGGCTTAGTGGCTTTGGAGTCTGCCTTTAGATACGGAGAAGAATGGCTTGAGCAGTTATTGACCTATCTAAAAACAAATTTAGAATTTTTAAGTAGATATTTTAGAGAAAATATACCAAAGATAAAGGTTATTAAACCGGAAGGGACTTATTTGATTTGGTTAGATTGCCGGCAATTAGGATTAAATGTCCAGGATTTAAATAATTTAATGATTAATAAAGCTAAAGTAGCCCTTGATGATGGATGTTGGTTTGGCATAGGAGGGGAGGGCTTTATGAGAATCAATATTGCCTGTCCCCGTTCTATGCTCGAAGAAGGTTTAAAGAGAATAGAAAGAGCAGTTAATAGTATGTAGTTCAAAAACCTAACCAGGGGCTCAACGATTCTATAGGGGAGTCTCTGGCAGGAAAGTAATTTTTATTTTTTATTTAACTAATAATATTTTTAGATAAAAGGAATAAAGGTGTTATGAGAAGAAAAGAAAAAGAAATATTGAATAAAAAATTGATGATATCTTTTATTGAAAAAGCAATTATTTGCCGGGTTGGAATGTGCTGGCAAGATATGCCTTACGTAATACCTATGAATTTTGGTTATCGGAATAATAATATTTTTTTGCATTCCGCCAGTGAAGGACGCAAGCTGGATATTCTTCGGAATAATAATAAGGTTTGTATAGAATTTGATATTGATGTAGAACTGGTGCAATCTCCAAAAGTATGCAAGACCAGCATGAAGTACAAGAGTGTCCTGATTTTCGGAAAAGCAGTTATTTTAAAAGATATGGTAGAAAAGAAGCAAGCCTTAGATATTATCATGCACCACTACAATGACCATAATTCTTCCTCTTTATTTCATTACTCCGAAGATGTTTTAGAAAAAGTAACCATGGTTAAAGTAAAAATTGAAGAAATGACCGGTAAGGAGTCAAAGAAATAACTTAGCTGTGATAAAAAAATATTTAAAGCAATCAAGAGGTATTAATGAACTTTTACGAAGAGAAAATCAAGAAGTATATTAAAGACAACAATATCAAGGCAGAACATCTTTCTTTTAAGACTTCCTGCCATTCTGTGGCAGAAGCGGTGCGAGCGGTCGATGCTTCAGTAGAAGAAGTAGTAAAAAATATATGTTTGATTGATAAGGAAGAAAATCTAATTGTTGCTATTGTGAAAGGTGAAGATAGAGCCAGTACTTCTAAAATAGGAAGACTTTTAGGAATTGAGCGACCTCGAACAGCTAACCCGTTAGAAATTTTGCAGAAAACCGGTTTTGTCTGTGGCGGTGTTCCTTCTTTTGGATATTCTGCTACTTTTTTAATCGATCCGAAAGTGATGGAAAAAGAATTCGTCTATTCCGGAGGAGGTTCGGAAAAATCCCTCATTAAAATTTCCTCTCAAGAACTACATAAGGCTAATCGAGGCCAGATAATAAAAATAAGAAAATAGAAGCTGAGCTAAAAAAGTTATCAGCGGTTTATTAAGTGAATATTTACGAAGATTATTTTTATTTATTAAAATTCCTTGTAATTTTGCGGTAAAAGGATTATATTGTTTGAAACTGATTAATGCTTAATTCGAGGTTAAAGAAGACCATGTCCGATAAAGAAAAGAAAGAAATAAAATCAATATTAAGCTTAAGTGCTGTAGGTCATTCCTATAATGATATGTATTTTTTCATTATACCTTTTCTCTTACCTCTTTTTAGAGAACAATTTAACCTTAACTATTTTCAATCTGGACTAATTTTAACTATTCACGTTGCTTTGAGGTCTATTTTTTCCTTACTTTTCGGTTACGTCGGTGATAAATATGAGAAAAAAATAATAATAGCTAGTGGCTTTGTCTGTTCCTCTATTTTTTTAGGTGGCTTGATCTGGGTAAATAATATTCACACTATTATTGCTTTTTTATTTCTATTAGCTATCGGTGTTTCAACTTTTCATCCCCTGGCAACCGCTATGGTGAGAGAGAATTCCCAGAAACACCAGAGAGGGCGTTACCTAAGTCTATTTTCTGCCGCAGGAACTGCCGGAATAATGATTGCAAGTCTATTATTCGGTTTTTTGGTTCAAATATTCGGATGGAAGATGACCTGCTTATTGCTCTCTTTTCCCGGTTATTTTCTTGCCTATAAATATCTAAAATCAAAAAAGGGTAAAAAAAATCCAAAAACAGAAGCAGAGAAGAAGATCAAACAAAGTTATATTTATTTATTTCTTATAAGTATGGGTATTCGAAGCCTGGGATTCTGGGCAGTTCTTTCCTTTCTCCCTGTTTACGCTACAGATGATCTGGGTATAAAACCAGAGGTTTCTGCCTGGATTGTCACTATAATTTTTTCAGGAGTATTTCTGGGCAGCCTCATTTCCAGTAAGCTTATAGATAGAAGTAATCCGCTTATCCTGGTTTTATCAACCACTATTGTCACAACATTCCTGCTTTTATCTATTACTTTTGTTACTCAGTTTATACTCATTATCTTACTGGTCGGTAACTTGGGTATTTTAGAAGGAATATTTTTCCCTTCTCAAAATACCTGGTTAACTTTTATTTGTCCCATTAATCATCAGGGGAAAATATTTGGAATAAGTCTTTTTGCGGAGGGAATTTCCGCCACGATTGCTCCTACTCTCTACGGATGGATTGCAGACCAAAGCAATTTAGTTTGGTCTTATCGCTTCGCAGCTCTTCCTCTTTTTATTAGCTTCCTTCTATTTCTGATACTTCATTTTTTGGAGAATAAATATAATAAAGCTTATAAATTGGCGCTCAAGCTTCCATCGTAAAATAGTCAATAAAATATTAATTGACCAGTATAAACAAAATAATTTATGGTGAAATATTTAATAAAAGTATTTCAAAAAGTTGACAAATATTTTTTGATAGATTACAATAATTGCATGATGACACAAATAAACAAAAATACAAAAAAAGAACATAGAAATAAAGACGAAGAATGCTGTGGTATCCAAGGAATCCCCGATCCGAATTTTTTAAAGGCAGTTAGCGATTCTACCAGACTTCGTATTTTGGCTCATTTAGTGGAAGCTAAGGAACCTGAAATAGTTAGTGAGATTGCTAAAAGCTTTCCGGTTGATGTATCTGTAGTGTCACGTCATCTTGCAATACTTCGTAAAGAGGGAATTCTGCTTGCAGAGAAGCAGGGCAAAGAGGTTTATTATTCGGTACGATACGAGTTTTTATCTTCAATCTTTCGGGGTTTTGCGCGAGCAATTGAATCATGTTGTCCGCCTAAAGAGAAAAAAGGATAATATAAATTAAGGAAAGAAATATTTTTTTGAACTAATATTTGCATACTTACGCAACTGTGTCCTTATAAAAAAGGAAAACAAAAAATAAAAAAGGGAGAATGTTTTATGGATTCAAAAGAAAAGGAAGTTAATGCTAAAAAGGTCAGAGAGGAAATAAAAAAAAGTTACGCCCAGGCAATATCACGGAAAAACGCAAGCTGTTGTAATTGTACAGAAGAAACAGATTGTTGCGTTAAGGCAAAAGATATAGGATATAACGAAGAAGATATTAATGATCTTCTTACTGATTCCAATATTACCACTTTCGGTTGTGGGAATCCATTGGCTTTCAGTGAAGTCAGGGAAGGGGATGTTGTGCTTGACCTGGGTGCTGGTGCCGGGCTTGATCTTTTGATCGCTGCCCGTAAGGTAGGATCCTCAGGTCGGGTTATTGGAGTGGATATGACCGAAGAGATGATCGGTAAAGCGAAAGAAAATATCAAAGCTGCAGGAGTTAAGAATGTTGAGGTGCGCAAAGGGTTGATCGAGGATCTTCCTGTTGAATCATCTTCAGTTGACTGGGTTATTTCTAACTGTGTCATTAACCTTTCTCCGGAGAAAGAAAAAGTATTTTCGGAGATTAGTCGGGTATTAAAACCAGGTGGCCGTATGGTAGTATCCGATATGGTGGGGGAAAACATTCCGGAACGGTTAAGAGAAAATAAAGACTTATACTGTGCCTGTATTTCCGGAGTGATCAGTGAAAAGGAATATATTTCCGGCTTGCATAAAGCAGGACTTGAAAAAATAAAGGTTATTGAGCGAAAAACATACCAATGGGATGAACTGGAATCGTTTATAAAATCAACTCCGGGAATAAGCGAGGATATCAATCGGATTGCTATAGGATCAGAGATTAAAGTAGCTAGTATTAAAATCTCTGCTTATAAACCCGTGCTCTAAGGTTCTAAAAAAATAAAAAAGTCTTAATCTAAAAACCAAAAAATATTAAAGATTAAGACTTTTTTTAGTATTATTATTAGTATTGGCTATTGGTTTAATACCAACCGGAAGGTGGACCGCATGTTCCGGTTAATGAATCACAGATCATATTATTATTTTCAGGAATAACTAAAGTGTTTACCTCTTCAATAGGTTGATCAATAGTGATTTCCTGGCAATAAGTAGTTGCATCTTCGGTGGTTAGGCAAGATGAAGCTCCATAAACTAATGTAGTGATGGTCAAGGAAATTAATAATACTGTATGAAATATACTTTTTTTGGAGATTATCATTTTAATTATTCCCCCTCTTTTTTTGATTTTTCTATTAACAAGAGAGTATTATCCAAGGGTTTCTAAATAAAAAAAGTCGGTAGTCTGGCAGTCTTGGTACAGAAGTACTTTAGGCCCATGACTTTGCGTCCTATCCTTTCAGATAGTTTGCCTTTATCAACTTAGATAATAATTTATTCATTTTTTCAAGTTTCTTTTCTCTCTGCTTATATTATTCCCCAAAATCAGCTATTTTAG
>DSEL01000179.1 GCA_011056645.1 Candidatus Atribacteria bacterium | reverse complement strand
CTGTAATATATCCCGACACCTCTCCTCCTATTTCAAGTGAGGGACTTATCGATGTTATTAATAGCACTATATCGACTGGGGTATCTAAGGTAAGATTATATTTTAATGAAAGTATGTCCGGAAAGACTTTAGAAGTAATATTCAATCCTAATTCGGGAAATTATCATGTGGAAGTTAATGAATCGTCAACTTAATTATTTTCTTGCAATTTCTCCCCCCTCGTGAAGAGGAAAGAGATAAGGGGCAATAAATTGTCAAATATTTTATTTATTAAAAATAAAAAGGGATTTAGCTTAATCGAGATGATGATTGTAGTGGCTATTTTAGGGATAATTATTTTAGGATTGGCGACTTTTTTTACCGGAGGAACTCGGTCCTGGGTGACCGGACAATATCAACTTGAAGCGCAACGGAATGCCCGCCTTTCCATGGACCAGATGGTCCGGGAGATAAGAGAAGCGAATTATGTAGAAAATAGTTCATTATCTAGTTCTATTGATTTTCACACCCCTTTTCATGGCAATATTTCTTATTCTTTATCAGGTAATGATTTAAAAAGAGATAGTAACACGGTGATGAATAATGTACTAACTTTAGATTTTACTTACTTTGATAACTCAGATACCGAGATCAATAACTTTCCCTTAAGTGAGGAAGATGCGTCGAAAATATCTAAGGTGCATATTAATTTACAAGTAGATGTAGATAAGGATAGTAGTCCGGACATCACCTTAAATAGTGATATTAATTTGAGAAATCGTGGCTTATCGGGATAGTTGAAAAATTTATGATTTAATTGGATTGATCATAAGATTAATTGGTCAATCAGGAGAGGTGATAATTAAATATGAAAAAAAAGAATAATAAAATAAAATACCATAAATTTAAAAATTTATTCTCAAATCAAAAAGGCGTAGCTCTCTTATCTGTTTTGATATTTATTTTTCTGATGTTGACTTTCGTAATTGCCTTAATGGCAATGACCGGCAATGATATTAAACTGTCTTCCATGCAGAGAGATTCTACAAAAGCATTATATCAAGCAGACGGGGGTATTGAAAAAGCGATTTGGTACTTAAATTCTTCCGAAGATAATCCCGATGGTTTGAACTTTTACGGTCATCTTCCTGGAGGTACAGCTACAGAATTTTATGACGTAGATATTTCTGAAATTGATCCCGGACCTCCTGAAATAAAGACCCTTACTTCAACCGGAACAATAGAAGGAGGAGGCAAATATAACCAAAATCGTGTAGTTGAAGTAAAATTAAAAAAGGGAATAACTCCTGTACCCGGTCTAACTTATGACAAGGCTATTTTTACAGACGATGATATGCAATTTAATGGTGGTATATCTATTAGTGGTAATATTCATTCCAATGGGGATTTGTATGTTTCAAGTACTGGCGTTTTTAATTTAGATGGAGAAGCTACCGCAACCGGAACGAATGATTATGGTGATGGCGATGTACCGCCTGAAGAGTTTCCTCATATTGATTGGCCTTATTTTCAAGATTTGGCCCAAAGAGAAGTTGATGGGGGTTTTTACTATGATGCAGACCCTGCCATACCTGGTGATACCACGGTTATTTTTAATGACCCAAAATATTTAACCGGTATACATTACATAGATGGAAATGTCATTATTAAAACTGATTTAATACTGGAAAATGCAACCATTGTAGCTAACGGGACAATTCAAATATTAGGAAATGGAAGTATAACTTTAGTGAATGATCTTATAGTTCACCCTCTTAGCCTGATAGCTAAAGGAAATATAACCAACGGAGGATCTATTCATGGTGAGGGAATCATTCAAACTGAGGGAAGTTTCACCAATAACGGTGTTGTTGACATTAACGAAGGGGCTATTTATGCTGATACAGGAGTTTTTAATGGTGGCGGAGGAGTTGCCTTTAATGTTGCCTATGCTACCGATTTAATCAGTATTACTGTTCCTGGTACTGGCATTCCGATCTGGCAAAAAATCTCCTGGAGAGAAGTATATTAAATAATTTTTAAAATATTTTTTAAAAAAAGAAGGATTTTAAAAAGTAATATAGTATATAAATAAGAGTGATAACAAATATATAATTCCAGTAATGAGTGATAAGTAATGAAGAGAAGATGTGGGATAGAAATACAGGAAAAAATAGTTGTTAGAAATAAAATACAGATAATGATGAAAGTAAGGAGTAGGTATGTTTGCCATTGATTTTGGTTCGCGCTCGATTAAAGTTGCAAAATTACGCAAAGTAAGTGATGGTTATGAACTTGAAAATTACGGACTTACCCTTAGCCCTGAAGGGGCTATTGCCAACGGCGAGATTTTTAATCCCATTGTGGTTGCCGAAGCTTTATCTGAATTATTAAAAGAGTGCGGCATTAGAGATAATAGGGCAATAATTGCTATAACCGGGCAAAAAGTGATCGTTAGAGAAATTGTTCTCCCTTTGATGGAAGAAAAGGAATTAATGGCCGGAGTGATGTGGGAAGCACCCAAATATGTCCCTTATGATTTGGATGAATCTATCATTGATGCTGAGAAAGTGGAAGAATTTGTAGAAAAAGACGGAAATAAGATGATGAGAATTCTGTTAGTAGCTGCGCCTAAGACCACCATTCAGCCTTACATGGAAATTTTAAGAAAAGCCAGAATAAAACCCAAAATTATCGATATAGTTTCCTCTGCTAATATTAGAGCCTTTCAAAAAAATCTTTCCGAAAAAAAAGAAGAAGAGCAAGATAGTTCAATTGTGGATATGATACTATCCATCGGAGCGAGCAATACCAACCTTACTCTGGTAGAAAATGGCAATTTAAAATTTACCAGAGATATTTTAGTGGGAGGAAACGACATTACCAAAGCCATCGCCAAGTCTTTGAATCTCTCCTTCGAAGAAGCCGAAAAGCTGAAAAGAGAAACTAAAATATCATTGGGGAAGGAAATAGAGGAAGAAGAAAAGAATGAAAGCGAAAAGATAATAATCAAAATATTAAATCAGATAACCAAAGAAATACGAAAATCACTTAGTTATTATAAGACACAAAGTCAAAAAGTTAAATATAACCAGATGATATTATCCGGGGGTTGTGCTAATATAGATAATATTAAAGAGTTGCTCAGTGAGCAATTTGAGATTCCGGTCATCATTGGTACTCCTCTGGAAAGAATAAAGGTTGATGAAAGAGTATTTGATGTAAAGAGATTGAAAAAATTAGAAGATACCTTGGCTACCGTAATGGGATTAGCAATGAGAGAAAGGTAATATTAAACAATGACCAAAATTAATCTTCTACCTATCGAGTACAAAGAAAAAGAAAAATTTAATATAAGAAGATTTTTTATTCTTTTATTTGTTGTACTTTTAGTATTGGGTACAGCTTATTTATATTATTATTTGGAATTACAAATAGATTATAAAGAACAAAAACTTAAAACAATAAAAGCTGAATTAGCCGCCCTTGAGAACATAATAAAAGAAGTAAAAAATCTGGAAAAAGATAAAAAAATGGTAGAAGAAAGAATCCAGGTTATTGAAGATTTGATTAAAAATCAATCCCGTTTATCCCGGATATTAGGTGAATATAGTGCCTCACTTTTGAATGAAGTGTGGATAAACGATCTTTCTTTAAGCGCTAATCAGACTTTTGATTTTACTGCCGATACTTATAATAACTATTTGATAGCTAAATATATGGTTGCTTTGAAAGATGATCCTACCTTTGATAATATTGAACTTGCCTATGTTAGGAAGAATAAGGCCAAAGAAGAGGATAGGGATATTGAGATTGTAAACTTTAAACTATCAGGAATATTTATTCCAAAGAGAGTAGAGTAAAATGAAAATATCTAAAGGTATAACTGCATTTATAATCTTTATTGTTTTGGTGGCTTTTGCTTACATAAACTATACTTATGTCTATCAGCCCAGAATGCAAAAAATTGAACAATTGGACAGAGATATCGAGCGTACAACCAATCAAGTTATTGAGGGGAAGAAAATTGCTGCACGGCTCAGTCCGTTGAGGGAAGAATATGCCGCCTTATTACAGAAATTGGAATTCCTGGAAGTTATGCTGCCTAAGGAAAAAGAGATCCCTGACCTATTGGTCATGATGCAGGATACGCTTACCGAATTTAATGTTGATTTTACTACTTTTACTCCCCAAAATATTTCCTGGGATAAAGATAGGATTTACGGGAAAATGCCCCTCGTTATGAGCTTAACCGCCAGCTACTTTGATTTAATAGCCTATTTAGACCGCATAGAAAACCTACCACGAGTAATTGATGTTCAGTCCTTGAAATTGAGTAAAGCAGGAAATGAAGCCGATAAATTAAATATTGCTGTAAATATGTTTACCTATGTCCTAAGAAAAGAGGGTTCTGAATAAAGTATGAGAAAAATATCTATCGGAAATTTATTTAAAAGATCTACTTCCAGTGGGAGGAATAGTAAAATATTGATATTTTTATTAGTTCTTTTATTGGCAGCCGGCGCATTTTATTGGTGGGGATATCCTCTCCTATTTCCGGAAAGTGCCAAGACACAATCTCCCACGGCCGTATCGGTGGCGGTACCTACCCATGTTGTAAATAGGACAACAGATACACTTAAAGCAGAAGCTGAACCGGTGATCAAGGAAAAGACCCCCTTTGAAATAGAAATGGAAAAGAGAAAACAGGGATATGAAGAAAAAATATTTACCTATGAGCCGTATGAGCCTCCCAGCAATCGAAATCCTTTTCAGAAGGTAAGCACTTCTTACTTTTTGGAAGAAACAGCAGAGACTGAAGAGGAAGGGAAAGAGGGAGAGGGAAGTGTGATAAAATTCCCCAAACCCACACTCCCCCCGGGTACAAAATTAACCGGGATAATCGGCTCTAAAGATAATATGGTAGCCATTATTGTCATGAATGAAGAAACTTTTATTGCGCACCTGTATGATATTTTATTAGATAGATATATCGTGAAAGAGATAAAGAAGGATGAAGTAATTATTGACTATAACGGATACTTTTTCCCAGTAAAATTAGGAGGTGAAGATTTAGCAGATGAATCACAAAAGTAGAAAAAGAACTTTCTTGCTTTTTATTTTGGTTTTATTTTTAATAACTTTATTTGTGGTAAATGTTAGTGCACAGAATATTTTGTTTACTAATATCTGGTATAAAAAATTACCCAATTATACCCACCTTACCATTAAAGCAAGTGGAGTTATTTCAGAATATGAGGTTTCTTATGTGGAGGCACCGGAGAGAATAGTCATCGACGTAAAGAATGCCAACTATCGCATTGATGACTTAGTTAAGAATATCTTATTTTTAAATATGGGTACGATTAAACAGGTAAGATGCGGGCAATTTGAAATTGAACCTGTTCCTATTACCCGATTCGTAGTTGATTTGTTCCAAAAATCCGACTATGAAGTAAGTTTATCGTCTGATAGCCGATTGATTTATATTGATGTTTATGATTACACCGAATTTAAAGCGCCCGAAGAACAGATCTTTACGGTAACGCCGGTAAAAAGCGAGGCAGTAAAAATTGAAAAAGAAGAAGCACCGCAGATATCCATTTTAGATACCTATACCGAGCCGGTTAATTTAAATATCTTTGAAGAAGATGTGGTCAATGTTATTCGGGGATTATCAGAACTTACCGGAATAGATATAATGATTGATGATTCGGTAGGCGGGCAATTAACGCTAAACCTGAAAGATAAAACTTTTAGAGAAGCCATTGAATTAATTTTAATGAATAAAGGATTAGAT
>DSEL01000178.1 GCA_011056645.1 Candidatus Atribacteria bacterium | reverse complement strand
ATATAGACCTTAGTAACATAATTGGTTGTATTAGAGCTAAGGTAAGAGGGGAGAGAAAATCCTTTACTAAAGAATTCTTAATCCCAGAAGGTGATTTTAAAATTGATAAAATAATAGAAATATATGATTCACCCTTATCTTCTTGGTTTGAAAAATTAACCCATACGAGTTATAAAAATATAATAGAAATAGGAGTAAATAATTTTCAAAAGAGTAACTCATTAATGGAATTAGAGAAGCAGAGAGATAATTTTATTTTAAATTTCTCTAAAATTGGGAAATACATTACCTTTGGAATTGAACCATTAGTGGGATACATTATCGCTAAAGAGAATGATATCAAGAATATTAGAATAATATTATCAGGCAAGCTAAACAAGCTTTCTCCTGAACAAATCACAGAAAGAGTCCGTGATACTTATGTATAAAATCGCTTTGATCGGAAATAGAGATACTATAATCGGTTTTAAATTACTTGGTGTATCTTTATTCCCCACTGTTAAAAAGGATGAAACTATGGAAATATTGGATAAACTAGTAAATGAAGAATATGCGGCAATATTTGTAACTGAAGATATCGCCTGTCAAATATTTGAAGAAATAAAAAACCTACAAAAAACATCTTTTGCTAGTATAACTATAATACCCAATAAACTAGAGACAAAGTGTTTAGGCTTAAAAACATTAAGAAAAAATATAGAAAAAGCCATAGGAACAGATATTTTATTTAGAAAAGAGGTAGAATAATGGAAACAGCGAAAATAGTTAAGGTTGCTGGACCAGTAGTCGTAGCCAAGGGATTAAAAAATGCCAAAATGTATGATGTAGTTAAAGTTAGCAATCAAAAATTAATTGGAGAAATAATTGAACTAAGTAAAGATTCAGCAACCATACAAGTTTATGAGGAAACTTCAGGAATTGGTCCCGGAGAATCTGTTTTTTCTACTGATATGCCTTTAAGTGTAGAATTGGGACCAGGTCTCATTTCATCAATTTACGATGGCATCCAGAGACCTTTAGATATATTGAAATCTATTAAAGGAGACTTTATCAGCAGAGGGGCAGAGGCGTTTGCCATTGATAGAAAAAAGAAATGGGATTTTGAACCAATTTGCAAAAAAGGAGAAAAAGTAATATCTGGTGACGTTTTAGGTATTGTTCAGGAAAGCAGTATTGTTAAACATAAAATTATGGTTCCCCCAGGAATTCAAGGGGAAGTTAAAGAAATACATAAAGGTAAATTTACAGTTACAGATACTGTTGCCCTCATAAAAGATGGAGAAAATACAACTTACGAAATTAAAATGTTACAAAAATGGCCGGTAAGAACACCAAGGCCACATAAGAAAAAATTGCCTCCTCTTGAACCATTAATTACCGGACAGAGGATTATTGATATGTTCTTCCCCATAACTAAAGGGGGAACTGCCTGTATACCGGGTCCTTTTGGTAGCGGAAAAACCGTAGTGCAACATCAAATATCGAAGTGGTGTAATGCTGAAATTATTCTTTTTATCGGATGTGGCGAAAGAGGTAATGAAATGACCGATGTTTTATTAGAATTTCCGGAATTAATCGACCCTTATTCCGGAAAACCATTGATGGAAAGAACTATCTTAATTGCCAATACTTCCAATATGCCGGTTGCAGCTCGTGAAGCTTCTGTGTACACAGGAGTAACTATTGCCGAATACTATCGTGATATGGGATATAATGTTGCACTTATTGCTGATTCGACTTCCCGTTGGGCGGAAGCAATGCGTGAGATATCCGGTAGATTAGAAGAAATGCCGGGAGAAGAAGGATTTCCCGCATATTTAGGTACCAGAATCTCTAGTTTTTACGAAAGATCAGGAAGAATAATATGTCTTGGTAGTGATGATAAAGAAGGCACTTTAAGCATTGTCGGAGCAGTATCACCACCAGGTGGAGATCTCTCTGAGCCGGTTACTCAAAATACTTTGCGTACTGTTCAAGTATTTTGGAGCTTACAAGATAGATTAGCCTATAAAAGGCATTTTCCGGCAATTGATTGGCTCACTAGTTACTCTCTTTATCTGTCCGGACTAACTGAGTATTACAATAATAAAATTGGAGAAGAGTATATGGAATTACGGAATAAATCTATGACCTTACTCCAGGAAGAAGCAGAATTAGAAGAAATTGTAAGATTAGTAGGTGTTGATGCCTTGTCAGCTAATGAAAAGTTAACATTAGAAACGGCAAAGTCCATCCGTGAGGATTTTTTACTTCAAAATGCCTTTGACCTTACTGATTCATATAGTTCTACAAAAAAACAATATCTTCTTTTGAAGTTAATTATGCTATTTCATGAAAATGCTGAAAAGGTAATTGAAAATGGAGTAACTATGGAAAAATTAAATGCATTACCGGTAAAAGCAAAAATAATTAGGGCAAAATATATAGAAGAAAAAAATTTAAAAGTATTTAGCGAAATTGAAAAAGAAATAATATCTCAAGTTAGTGCAACAGTCAAATAAAGGGAAGGAGATAAAAGAGTAAAGATGATTAAAGAATATTTAACTATATCAGATGTAGCCGGGCCCTTAATTGTAGTAGAAAAAACAATTGATGTAAAATACCAGGAATTAGTTGAGATAGAACTCTCTTCTGGAGAGATAAGAAGAGGGCAGGTACTGGAAATCACCGAAGATAAGGCGATTGTCCAGATATTTGAAGGAACTACCGGGATTGATGTTTCAAATACCAAGATACGTTTTTTAGGTAAGGTAATGGAAATACCTATTTCCCTGGATGTTTTAGGAAGAATATTTGATGGTTCGGGAAGACCAATAGATGATGGTCCTCAAATCATAGCAGAAAAAAAATTAGATATTAACGGTAATCCTATTAATCCTTACGCCCGGGATTATCCAAATAATTTTATCCAAACCGGTATTTCCTCTATCGATGTATTGAATACCTTGGTTAGAGGACAAAAACTACCTATTTTTTCTGGTTCAGGATTACCTCATGCCAAACTTGCTTCTCAAATCGCGCGCCAAGCCAAAGTTTTGGGAAAAGAGGAGAAATTTGCTGTGGTATTTGCCGCTATGGGTATTACCTTTGAGGAGGCTAATTTTTTCATCAGTGATTTTCGAAGAACCGGAGCAATAGAGAAGAGTGTTATGTTTGTTAATTTAGCCAACAACCCGGCGGTAGAAAGAATAATAACTCCTCGAATGGCTTTAACTTGTGCAGAATATCTGGCATTTGAAAAAGATATGCATGTGCTAGTTATCCTTACTGATATGACAAATTACTGTGAAGCCTTGAGAGAGGTTTCAGCTGCCAGAAAAGAAGTGCCTGGTAGACGCGGTTATCCCGGTTATCTATACACAGATTTAGCTAATCTCTATGAGAGAGCCGGGCGAATAAAAGGAAAAAAAGGATCAATAACTTTGATTCCTATTTTAACTATGCCTGAAGATGATAAAACTCACCCTATACCGGACTTAACAGGTTATATTACAGAAGGACAAATAATATTATCCAGAGAATTACATCTTAAAGGAATTTATCCTCCAATTAACGTATTACCTTCTTTGTCTCGTTTAAAAGATAAAGGGATTGGATTAAATAAAACGCGCGAAGATCACCCAAATGTTATGAACCAACTTTTTGCTTCCTACGCAAGAGGAAAAGAAGCAAAGGAGCTATCTGTAATTTTGGGAGAAGCTGCGCTAACAGAAATTGATAAGAAATACGTAAAACTCTCTGATAATTTCGAGAAGTATTTTGTTAAGCAGGGCGAGGATGAAAATAGAAGCATTGAAGATAATTTAAATTTAGGATGGAAATTGTTAACCATTATACCAAAAGAAGAATTAAAAAGAATAAAAGATGAATTTATAGAAAAATATTTACCTACGGACATGCCCGTAGAGGATGAAGGTATCAATGTTATTAAAAGTTAATCCAAATAGAATGGAATTGCTAAGGTTAAAAAAGAGACTCTTTGTCGCAAAACGTGGATATAAACTATTAAAAGATAAAAGAGATGCATTGATCCAGGTATTTGTTCGCTTAGCAAAAGAGAGTAATACTCTTAGGGAGGAATTAGAAGAAAAACTTTTAAAATGTTATGCATTTTTTTCTAATACCTCTGCTTTAATGAGTAAACTAACTTTGGAAGAAACCTTAATGTTTCCCAAAGCAAAAAGTGAAATAGAAGTTACT
>DSEL01000177.1 GCA_011056645.1 Candidatus Atribacteria bacterium | reverse complement strand
GTATATATTAATATATGCTTCTTAGTATTTAATTAAAAAATACTAAGGAAAAAAGATTATATTTAGCTATAAATTAGAATTTTAAAATAAAAAAGGAACTTTTTTACGCAACAACCCATTTTTAATATTTTCTTTACAGACGAGAAAATTTATGCTACGATGAAATCGATATCAGAAAGCGATTTCAGAAATAGGAGAAGTTATGGAAAAAGTATTGATATTGCTAAATATCAAGTTAGATTTTGCCTCCTTTATCTCTTGCTATTCTCAACTCGGTAAAACCATCTACTGTAATAATTACGATATCTTCTATAGCCGGCGGTTGCTTCTTACTTTACTAGAAGAAAGGGGGCAGCAATATCTTTCCCGAGCAAACATAAAATAGATTGGAAGAAAATGGAATGAAGAAAAAGAGTACTATCTATGATGTAGCAAAAATAGCAGGAGTTTCTCCTTCAACAATATCAAGGGTAATGAATACTCCCGGAATAGTGGCAGAAGAGACTCGCCAAAAAGTTATAAGTGCCGTAAAAGAATTAACTTATATTCCTAATATGATGGCGGCGAATATGCCCAGGAAAAGGACAAATTATATCGGTTTAATCATACCGGATATAACCAATATATTTTTTACTAATTTGGTAAGAGGTGTTCAGGATGTTTGTGAAAAGTATGGATACAGTGTATTGGTGGTTAATTCAGACGATATTCAGGAAAAGGAAGGTCGTTATTTAAAGCTTTTATACTCCCGTCGGGTAGATGGAGTAATTTTGACAGTAGCTGGTTATCGGGAAGAGGAATTTTCTAAAGAAGAGATAACCTTACTTAAAAAGATGAACATAGTGCTTATTGATAGAGAAATAAATGGAATGACAACTCCCATCGTTAAGGTAAATAATTTTGGTGGGGCTTATTATGCAGTTAAATATTTACTAACCATGGGGCACAAGAAGATAATGTATTTAGCCGGAATAGAAGGGACTAAAACTAATCAGGAAAGAGAAAAAGGTTACCTTGTTGCCCTGAGAGAAGCCCATATAAATTGGAAAAAAGAATTGGCGGCTGATTTCCGTCTGGATACCGCTTATCAGAAAATAACACAAAATTGGCCTCAGTTAAAGATTTCAGATAAACTACCTACGGCTATATTTGCAGCTAATGATCTGATGGCTATTGGAGCTTTAAAAGCTTTTGTCCAATTAAAGGTCCGGGTACCAGAAGATATATCCATAATCGGTTTTGATAATATATCATTTTCTGATTGCACCTATCCGCCCTTAACCACCATTGCTCAGCCTACTTATCTGATGGGTCAAAAGGCAGTTGAGATATTACTTAAATTAATAGATAAAAAGAAGATTAAAAAGTCTAAAAAATCGATAGAGTTAGAAACCGAACTTATTCAACGTGATTCGGTAAGAAGATTAGAAAATAAAGAAAAATGAAAGTTTACCATTATATCAAAAAGATTTGAAAGTAAAGCAGAATTTAAAAGAGAATTCGATATTTAGAATATTGTTATGATTTACATTATTTATAAAATAATTAAAGAAATCTATTTATCGAAAAATAATTATCGACACAGATTGTGAAATTGATGATACTGTTGCAATAATATTACCTTTGTGACTGACGAGATAGAAGTTTTCGATATTATAACGGTATCTAATAATATTAGTT
>DSEL01000176.1 GCA_011056645.1 Candidatus Atribacteria bacterium | reverse complement strand
CGCAGGCCCATTAGTTTAAGATGTTTGCAGTGCTGGTCGTAATAAGTTTGGAATCTTGTCTTGGTATCCATTAAATTGCTCCTTGTTTTAGTGAATGATTGGGAAGACAATTTAAGGATAAGTGTAATAAATAAGGGCTGATTAAAATCGCGGGATAAGAGTAAGCTTTTTCTCCGCGAATGCGGCTTCGTCCAACCAATCGCTCAAGCGGACGCGATCACGCGTTGTGATCCACGAAAAGTTTTGTAGTTTATCAAGTGAATGCCGCGCCGCTTAGCTCAGCCTACTTGCTGTAAATCAAGTATTATTAAATAAATTCTCAATACTATTTTGTTAAATTTCTGCCTTTTTAACCATTTTTTAATACTATATCCCGCTGATCAGGACGTACGTATCCTGTTGGTTTCATTTAATAGCCGGAATGAAGGTCCCCTTAATATAGTCCTTTTACCCAACCTTACTTACGTTTATAGCGTTTTATCTATTACGCTAAAATAAATTTTCTTATTCGGTGCAAAAAGGACGGAGACAGCTCACAAGTCAGTTAGACGAAGCGTTCTATTCTTGGAACAGGACCTTCAATGATGCTAAACGGCGAGCCACTCCGACCTTGTTTTAAATGATACCATCACAGGATTTATTACCTGATCTGTTATGCTATGACAAAGAACTAAGCCACTTTTTCAAAACGGCGTTTTTTTAACTCAACCATTCGTTTATACTTTTTCTCTAATTCATGCAATCGCTCAAAACAACCGTTATCCAGATATTCGTAACATCGTTTATCTTTTACCATGGACATGATTAATCTCAGCAGATTACCCGATGAAGCAATGATATTTTTACGATAGCTGCACCTGTGCAACTGACGCTTTACAAACTTGACTCTTACTTCCGGTACATATTTTACCGTTTCCTCGGTCATTCTGTATAGTATCCACGATAAACGTCTGTTGCCGATGTGATTGATATGCCTGGGGCCAACATAGTTGCCCGATTGTGATTGTCGCAGGTTATAGCCGGCATATTTTTCTATCTGTTTATAGTGTTTATATAAACTTAAATCACGCATCTCGGCAATAAACAGAGCAGCTAAATTATCGGATATACCCCTGAGGGAGGTAATAATCTTAAAATAGGGCGTCTGTTTGGCTATGTTGATTATTTCACTGATAATTTGTTTCATTTTCTCTTCTATGGTAACAAGCATGGCCAGCCAGGTATTTAATATTAAACGCTCGGCCAAAGCTTCGTTTTCTTCCATAGGGATGCCGATGCTTTCCGCTGCCAGTTCTTTTAAATGCTCAAGTATTTCTCTGCCATGATTTTTATGGGATATTTTTTCTATGGTTTTCGTTTCTTCATCGACGTCCATATTTATAAAATCTGATGGCAGAAAATACTTACCTAAAAGGTACTGTCCGGTACGTGTATCCAGGTTTAATACTTTATAAAATTCAGGAAATACCCGGTCCATTAATGAATGTATCCTGTTGCGCTGCTGAACATAATTCTTGCGCAGTTTATCATAGGCAATACTTAAATTATGCATAGCCTTTATATCACTGCTGTAATCCCGGTAAAAATCAAAATATCCATCCCTGGCGCTGCCGGCTATTATAAGGGCATCTTTAGGATCCGTGCGTGAAAAATCATGATTAAGCATGGGGCGAGAATTTTTAGTGGTTAAAGGGCTGACCAGTAAAACATCATATCCGGATGATTTTAGAAAATAGCTTAAGGTGCACCAAAGATTACAAGATGTCTCAATGGAGAAAACAATATTTTTATTATTGCTTTTTTCTGTTTGCTGTCTTACTTTTTTTAAGAGTTTTAAATAACCCTGTTTACTATTGGCAAAAGTAAAAGAATTTGTGATAGGCAGGCCATAGTGATTTATAATGGCGGCCTGGTGTTTGTTTTTGGCCGGGTCAATGCCGATGATAATTTTATCCGATATAAACTGCCTTTTGATTTGCAAAGCTTGAAATTTTTTAGTCATAAAAATTCCTTTCTTTTTAGTTAGATAAAAAGAATTTGCATAAAAAAGGCAGTTTTTTAAATAGTTAGGGTTACTTTTGTTAATATAGAAATCGTTATGCTTTCAATAAAATAATTGGAGAAGAAAAAATTAATTTAACCTGGTTACCTCTGAAAATTCTTGAAGATAATTTTCCATGGGATAAATCTTGGAAATTGAATCCTGAAGAATTTACTAAGAAGATTACTCTACACGATTCATATTGGATTACAATGATTATAAATTCTCCATTGGAAAATTCTCTGACCTTCGTCCTCCGGTGGGATTCATTTTGGAACAAGGATCTGGTTGAACATCCAGGATCAAAAGTTTCGACTTGGCCAATATTAGTGATAAAAATCTTAGAAGTTGAAAATATTAAATATTCTGGGGTCGGTTATCAAAGTGATAGTTCTAATATTATCTCTGAT
>DSEL01000175.1 GCA_011056645.1 Candidatus Atribacteria bacterium | reverse complement strand
CTAATAGTATATTTTTTTTGGCTTCTAAATTCGCTTCAGTTAATATTTTATTTCTCTTTAAAATTGATTCTTGGTTGTATTTATTTAATAGAACATTTTTAATATTATCTGCTTCTTTTTTATTTTTTTCTATAATATTGTTCGCATGATCTTTTGCTTGAGTAATGATTTTATCTGCTTGAATTTTAGCATCAGATATAATTTTTTCGTTTATATCTTTAATAGTCATATAATACATCCTTTTATAAACTTATTCCATTAAAAAGCAACAGAGAAGCCAGTAAAGAGAACACGGCATAAGTTTCTACCATAGTAACCATTACTATTGCCTTTCCAATTCCTTCCGGGTTCCTTGCGGCTAAACCTATGGCTGCAGCAGCAGTTTTTCCCTGATACCAACCGGAAAAAAAACCAACTACTCCTACCGGAATACAAGAAAAGAAAATCTGACATCCCTGATCCAAGCTTAAAGGAATTGGAGAACCTCCAAGGATGCCCGTTTTCATTAACACCCAAAAACCAACCAGTAAACCATAAATACCTTGAGTTCCCGGAAAAGCTTGCAAAAATAATACTAAACCAAATTTTTCCGGTTCTTCAGTTAATACACCTATTCCAGCAGCCCCGGCAATTCCTACTCCAATGCCAGAACCAGAACAGGCTAATCCAATGGCCGTTGCTGAACCCAAGAATGCAATTACTATTCCTTGCGTAATCATATTTCCCTCCCATTTATATTAATATTATTGTGAATCACTCAGCAGCGAATAAAACTAGTATATTAGAATTATTCCCTTCATCAAAGTATTGTCTCTGCTCTTTATTTTGCTTTCTAAATCCTGACTGCTGAATACTATTTTCTTCACTAACTAATCAAACAAATAACTAACTACGTATCCAATTATTTAATCTATATTATATTTTTGGTTAATGGCTATTTTTGAACTTGTATATATTTTGTAATGATTTTAAATGGCTTAAAGGGAGTTCCTCCCCCTTCATAAAACTTGGTAAAATATTCTACGTACTGTAAACGAGTTGAGTGAATAAATGCACCCATACCACTTATAACCATATTGAACAGATGGCCGATAAGAAAAACTAAAATTGCCATAACTACTCCAATAATTGGAATGTCTTTAAATAGCATGACGAAATTATTAACGACAATTGCTAACACTGCAGTAGACAATCCCAGGGCAAATAGTCGTGAATAAGAAAGGATATCACTAAAATAGCCGATAATATCGTATAAGCTGAGTATACCACCAGCAGCTTTTAAGATAATATTCTTGTTGGCCCTTCCCTGTGTAATAACTACAGATAGTAGCCCTGCCCAAATTACATATTTTATAATAATTGAAAATCCAGATAAAGAACTAATAGTGCTGGTTAAAATAAATAGAAGTATTCCGGTAATTAGGAACAACCATGAACCTTGATCCATTAAGCCTGCTTTAATTCTATTTTTTTTAACATTCGTAATAAATTTGATAATAAATCCAGTATAAATTTGAATGACTCCCAATGATAGGGATAGCAATAATAGAGGCATAGGGTTTTTTATCGGATCGAGTAGTGATATTT
>DSEL01000174.1 GCA_011056645.1 Candidatus Atribacteria bacterium | reverse complement strand
GCGTATAACGGCACAATATAAATTTGAGCAGGAATAGCTGTAGCAGAAAGAAAATAAATTGCTATTAGACCCATTTTAGAAGATTTAAAAAAGGATAACGAGTATGCTGTAAAACCGGATATAATACATATTGTTATTGTCGTAATCAACCCAACCGTAACACTATTTTTATAGGCTTGCCAATAATTTCCTGTTCCCCAGACGTCGATATAATTTTGAAATCGAAAAATCACAGGAAAATTTAAAGGATAACCCATTACTTCTGTATTTGATTTAAAAGAATTCAAAAACAAGATTAGTAAAGGGCTTACACTATAAATTGCTAAAAACAATAAAGGAATGTGCAGTAAATAATTCTTTTCGTTAATTAAATGATTACTTTTTATAGATTTAGACATTTAGCTCCTTTCTTCTCATATATATAAAGAACATGATAAAAATTGAAGATAGAAGAAATAGGACCACGGCAATAGAACATGCATATCCGGATTCCCAGGTTAGAAATGCTTTTTTATAAATCCATGTTGCTAAGAGCTCTGTTGAATGTCCAGGACCTCCTTGAGTCATAATCCAAACGTACTCAAAAGCTAAAAATGACCATATAACAGTCATTAATGAAATAAAAGCTAAAGTTGGAGCAATCATTGGAACTGTTATTAGCCACATTTGTTTCCATTTATTGGCACCATCTATTTTTGCAACTTCATAATAAACTGGATCAATTCCTAAACATGCCCCTAAAAAGACAACCATTACAAAGCCCCACCAATGCCAATTATCTACAAGGGCTACAGAAAAAAGAGCAATTTTAGGATTTCCTAACCAGGACCAAGACCCCGCTAATGAGGTAAAACCTAACTTTGTAAATAACAACTTAAATACACCATAAAATGGGTCATATATCCAACCCCATATTCTTCCTACCACAACAGGAGCAATAACTACAGGGAGAAAAAATATAACCCTATATATGCTTTTTGCTTTTTCTCCCCTTATATTCGTGACTAAAAAAGCTACTATAATGCCTAATATCATAGGTACAGTAAGAAAAAATATAGTCCATTTTATATTATTTAATAAAGCTATCCAAAAAACTTCATCTTCGGTAAATAATCTCCTAAAATTTTCTAATCCTATATATTTCGCCTTTCCCATTCCGGTCCACTTATAAAACGACATAAACAATGTACTAACAGAGGGAAATAAAATAACCACACCATGCAATAAAAATGCAGGTAGAATGAAAAGCCATACTTTTGTTTTTTCCATATTTGTTTCCTGCTATAATTTCACTTATTATTTGATTTTTTTCATACAAAACGATAAACACATAAAAGCAATTTAATTTAAAAGTTTTGCCTATGCAACGCAAATGCGTTGCATAGGCAAAATAATTAATTAGATATCTATCTTTGAGGTATAGTTGGAATTTCACCTTCTTCTCTTGCAGTCTCAAGTAGTATTTGGGCTTTAGATAGGTAACTTTCTATAGATAATGATCCAAATAAAACATTAGAAAGGTTTTCATACATATAAACCTGAGTTTTAGTTGGCCAAAACGCCCATGTTGCATATCCTATTCTTCCTTCTTTTTGAAGTGTGTATATATAATTAATCATCCAAGAAACTCTTTTGTCCATATCATCAGTAAAATAAGCAGAGGGATCTGAAGTAGTAATTGGCCATACATCGGTTGATGTATTTGCTGCAATTAAGGCACTACGTTTAGGATCTTCTACAATCCAATTTAGAAATTCAGCTACAGCATCGGGATGTTCAGTAGCAACATTTACACCAACGGTAAAACCAATAGCTAAAGGAGATACCGGTATTACACCATCCCCACTTGGGAAAGGTACAATTCCCCATTTGAAATCCTTCACATATGAATCCATATATTTAACTCCCCAGCTGCCACTCATAATCATTAAGGCAGTTTTATCTGCAAAACGTGCAAAAGAATCATCCTCACTAACCTCATACATTTTTTTATTCATAATCCATCCTTTATCCCAGATAAACTTGAAGTTTTCAAGAGCTTTTTTAAAAGATTCATCAGTTAGGGAAAGCGATCCTGTTAGAACTTTATATACATTCTCACTACCAGCCCATTGATTCAAAATTACTGAAAGCCACCATTCATTTGCTGGAGTAAAACCTCTCGTACCAAAAGAAAAAGGAATATAACCTTTTGCTTCAATTTCTTCACATAAGGATACTAACTCACTGTATGTTTTGGGGGTAGACCAACCATATTCCTCAAATTTATCCTCATTATAATAAAGAAATAAACTTTCAGGGTTTAATGGTAACCCATATAAATTATCCTTATACCTGTGAATTTCTAAAGCCCAAGAGGGAATTTTTTCATTCCAACCATAATTATCTTGATATTTGTTTAAGTTAAGTAAGAGTCCAGCATCAGCAAAAGGTATCATAGCAGAAGGTCCAAATATTCGAAACATATCTGGTCCTTCTTTTCCTGAAGTAAGACCAGCTTGTACAGTTCGTAAATATTCGTCTCCACCTCCCAAAATATTCATATTTACTTTAATATTTGGATGTGTTTCATTAAAAGCATCAAAAACATTTATTTTTGCTTGGTCTACAAAAGCGGTCCTTTCCCACCAAAAATCAAGAATAATGGGTTCTTTGGCACTCCCCTGAGCTAACGCAGTTAATCCTAAAATGGTAAATAACAATAATCCTATTGACAATACTATTAGTGAGCAGGTTAATCTTCTTTTTTTCACTTTATATTACCTCCATTTATTTTTTATAAACTAATATATTTTTTTACTTTAGGAACAAATAAAATTCTAAAACAATATAATACTATCCTCTAACCACCCCCTTTATGGAATAAATATTCTTCTCGTTTTGTATCACCCCCTAAATTTGTTTTTGTAACTTATTGAGCATATAATATATTTAGGCTTATAAATAATAT
>DSEL01000173.1 GCA_011056645.1 Candidatus Atribacteria bacterium | reverse complement strand
GTCTATAAACTTTTTTCTTTCACCTCCTTCTATTTTAGCGCTGGATTTTCAATTAATCTGGCTAATTTATCTAAGAATTTTGCTGCATCTGCTCCATCTATTATTCGGTGGTCATAAGAAAGAGAAAGATAAGCTAGCTCCCGTATGCTGATTTTATCTTCGTCAACGACCACAGGTTTTTTGATTATTCTTCCGATTCCTAAAATCGCCACTTCTGGCGGGTTAATAACCGGAGTAAAAATTTCTGTTCTCATCATTCCTAAATTAGTTAAAGTAAAAGTTGAGCCCTTGATATCATTTTCAGAAATTACACCTTTTCTTGCTTCACCAGCTATTTTCTTAATTTGGTCATTAATTGTTTCTAAGTTTAATTTGTCGCTATTTCGAATGATCGGAACCATCAATCCTTTTTCTGTGTCCACAGCAATGCCTATATTAATATTATTATAAATGATTACTTCTTTTTCGTCTTGATTAAAGTGGGCATTAAATTGATTTAGTTCTCTTAAAACTTTAGATAGAAAAAAGATTAAACCGGAAGTTATCCTGACCTTATTTTCTTTCATCAGTTTTTTAAATTCAGTAAAATCAACTTCTGTGGTATTGGTTAAAGTGACAGCTGTATGAAAAGATTTTGATAGTCTTTCGGCGATTGTTCTTCTTAAACTTGAAAGTTTTTCTATTTGGAAATCTGCTTTCTTTTCAGAAGCAGAAGAGAGGTAGACGAGGATATCTTTTTTTTCTATCCTTCCATCCGGTCCTGAACCTGTCATTTGAGAGAGGTCGAGGTTTTTTTCTCGAGCAATTTTTTTAGCCAGAGGGGAAGCTTTTATTCGTCTCCCTCTTTCTGGATTGATAATCTTTACAGGAAGGATTTCTTCTCTTTCTATTGTTTCAATGATTCTTTTTAGTTCTTCTGTGTCTTCATTTTTGTAAATTTTTTCTCCTTCTTCTCCTATAAGAGCAATTACTGCCCCTACTTTTATTTCTTCTTTTTCTTTTCCAATTATTTTAAGAAGTACACCAGAAGCAGGGGAAGCCATCTCATTGGTTATTTTTTCGGAAGAAACTTCAAAAAGTGGTTCACCTTCTTTAATGTTTTCTCCCTCTTTTTTAAACCATTTTTCAATAAAGCCAGATTCCATAGTTAAACCAAATCTGGGCATTTTAATTTCATACATTATATCTACCTACCTTACAATTTTCTTTACTGCATTAATGATATCTTTATAGCTGGGAGTGACGAAATCTTGGAGAGGGGAAGCAAAAGGCATAGGAACATTTTTTGCTCCAACTCTTAGAATAGGTGCGTCTAAATAGTCAAAAGCTTCTTCTTGAATTACACTGGCAATTTCTGCTCCCCATCCGGCTCTCTTCCAGGTTTCGTGAGCTACAACCAGGCGACCAGTCTTTTTTACTGATTCGATAACTTGATTTTTGTCCCAGGGGACCAAAGTTCTCAGGTCTATAACTTCCACGCCTATATCCTCATACTCAAGCTCTTTCGCTGCCCTTAAAGACTCGTGAACCATTCTGGACATAGTCACTACCGTAACATCGTTTCCTTCTTTTTTAATATCGGCAACACCGAAGGGGATAAGGTATTCTTCCGCCGGAACAGGACCCTTTGTCTTATATAGCATTTTATGCTCAAAACAGATAACCGGATCATCTTCTCTTAAAGCAGTTTTTATAAGTCCTTTGATATCATAAGGGGTAGAAGGGATGATTATTTTTATTCCGGGGATGTGCATGAATATGGTTTCTATAGATTCTGAGTGTTGTGCTGCTGCAGAATTAGATATGCCATCAGGACCTCTTAAAAGTAGATGAAGTTTTCCTTGGCCACCGGTCATGTATCTAATCTTTTCTATCTGAAGGGTGATGGATTGAATACCGGTAAATAGAAAATCTGCAAAATGAAATTCGGCAATGGGCCTCATCCCTACCAGTGCAGCTCCCAATGCAGAACCATAGATAACTTCTTCGGATATGGGAGTATCAAAAATTCTATCAGGAAATTTTCCTAAAAGAGATTTATATGCACCGAATATACCTCCTTGTTTGACTATATCTTCACCGTATGTGAAAATAGTTGGATCTTTTTCCCTTTCCTCATAAATTGCTTCTCCTAAAGCCTCAGCGAAAGTTATTTCCCTCATTTTTATCTCCTTTAATAATCATAACCGGAATCGTTAACAAAAAGGTCGGTTAAAGCGTTTTTACCGTTTGGTATAGGACTTGCTTTAGCAAATTTAACCGCTTCTTTAATTTCTTTTTCATTATCTCCCCAGGTTTTTTTCTTTTCAGCTTCATTCAACATCTTCAACTCTGTCAATATTTTCTCAAATTTTTTAATAGGGTCATTTAACCGAAATTTCTCGACTTCTTTTTTATCTCTATAAAGTTCGGGGTCTCCCACGAAATGACCTTTAATTCTGTAGGTTTTTGCTTCAAGTAGAGAAGGTCCCCCGCCTTCTCTGGCTCTTTTTATTATTTTCTTTGCAGTTTCGTAAACGGTTATTATATCATTTCCATCTATGGTTATCCCGGGTATTCCATAGCCTACTGCTCTATCGGAAATATTTTCTACAGAAGTTGTGTCTTTGGTACTTACTGTGGAGGCAAATTTGTTATTTTCTATCACAAAAATTATTGGCAGTTTATAGATTGAAGCAAAGTTTAAACTTTCATGAAAAGCCCCGGTATTTGATGCTCCGTCTCCAAAAAAAGCTACGACAACTTGGTCATTCTTTTTTATTTTTATCCCTAAACCCGCACCGACTGCTATAGGGAGACCTCCTCCTACTACACCGTTTGCTCCTAAAACACCAATAGAAAAATCGGCTATATGCATTGAGCCTCCTTTTCCTTTACAGTAGCCTGTTGTTCTACCGAAAAGTTCTGCCATCATTCTTTTTACATCTGCACCTTTGGCTATCATATGACCGTGTCCTCGGTGGGTACTGGTGATGAAATCATCTTTTCGAAGATTAGCCATAACTCCGGTGGCAATGGCCTCTTCTCCAATGTAAAGGTGAATAAAACCAAGAAGTTCTCCTTCCAAGAATAATTTTTCTGCCATGAGTTCGAAATTTCTAATTCTTACCATGGTATCATAAAGATTTAATAAAAAATCTTTTGAATACACCATATACAATTACCTCCATGCATGTTTCTTGAATTTCAATTAGTTCTATATAAACATAAAAGCAAGTTTTGTGCCAAGATTGATAAATTTAGAAAGCTTTATTTCGTAAGGAATTTTAGAGAGGGTTAAATCTAAAAGTGTAAAGTTGTAAAATATTTTTTAACTAATATGTAAAAAATATTTACACTAAAGGGGATTATTAATTAAAAGAATGTTGAATAAAAAGGGACATTTTTAGAATTTTTTCTGAATATGCCACTTGTTTATATGGTGGTAGACTGTAGGTCTTGATATTCCCAGAATTTTTGCCGTTTTTGAAATATTCCATTTTGTATCTTGAAGAACTTGAATTAAGGATTCTTTTTTTGTTTCACCTATAGATTTAAGGGAAGGATTGCTTTTTATTATTTCACCAGGGAGATGAGATATATTTAATTCATTATTTTCGCAAATATTTAATGCCCTTTCTATGATATTTTCAAGCTCTCTGACGTTTCCCGGAAAGTGATAAGTAGTAAGGGGTTTGATAAATGAAGGATCTATTTTTGATATAGTTTTTTGTAATTTTATTGAAAGCTTTTCCACAAAATAATTCACTAAAATTGGAATATCTTCAGTTCTTTCCTTTAGAGGGGGGGGATTAATTTGTATTACATTTAGCCTGTGGAATAAGTCCTTTCTAAAGTTTCCATTATCTATTTCCCTTGATAAATCTTTATTGGAGGCAGCGATTATCCTAATATTTATCGCTATTGATCTTACACCTCCAATTCGGATAACGCTTCTTTCCTGAATAATTCTTAAAAGTTTTACCTGAAGCCCCAGAGGAAATTCACCAATTTCATCAAGGAAAATAGTACCCCCATTGGCAAGTTCAAATTTTCCAGGTCTTCCTTTTTTATCTGCCCCGGTAAAAGTTCCTGGCTCATATCCGAAGAATTCACTTTCGGCAAGTTCTCTGGGTATTGCCCCGCAGTTTATCACCATAAAGGGTTCTTTTCTTCTTATTCCCTCATAGTGGATGGCCTGGGCGAACATTTCTTTCCCGGTGCCGGTTTCTCCTAGAATTAAGACGTTGGAATTAGATTTTGCGGCAATTTTAGAAATTCTAATTGCTTCTTTCAATTTAGGACTGTTGCCTATAATATCTGAAAAATTAAATTTTGCTTGAGCACCAATATATGAAGTAACAAATTTTCTTACCCTATTTATTTCTCTAAAGAAATCTACAACCCCGGCAAAATTTCCCTTTTCGTCTCTTACCACTACGGCGCTTTTTATAAAATGAAGTGTTCCCCAAAGAGGACTATTAATGATAAACTCCCGGTCAGTATAGCCTTCATGTGTTTTAAAGACAGATAAAATAACCGGATCGAAATCTACAATATCCACAATAAGTTTTCCTAATGAGTTTTTTATATCAACGCGGAGTATTTCTCCGGCATTTTCATTTAAATATAAAATTTTTGCCTCTTCATCAAGACAGATGATTCCGTCTTTTGTTCCTTTACTTATTATATCCAGGTATTTTTTTGAGAGCTTTGAATTTTCTGATATTTCTCTTAATCTTACCTCTTTTTCTACGGCAAGAGAAAGGGCGGAGATGATTCCTAATCCATAAACCGGGTAGTTATTTTTTTTGGTAGCAAGAGAGATAACGCCATAAATATTTCCTTCAAAATCGCGAATGGGGGAAGAAGCACAAGCCCAATCTTTTAATTGTAATAAGGAATGATTAGATCCTATTATTTCTACTTCTTCATGGCGAGTAAGAGAACGCTCTATCGAGGTAGTTCCAAAAAAATCTTTGCTGATAATAACACCTTCTGTGAAAACTCCCTCTTCTCCGTTTGGTGAGATTGTCTTTAAAACGACTCTGTCAGAATCTATAAAGGAAATAAAAAAATCTTTCTTTTTTATTTTAGAAATAAATTTTTCCAAAAGGGAGACTATTGAAGAGAACCAAATCTTATTTTTTTCCCTTCTTCTATTTAGCTCTTCAGGAGATACCCTTACTGGTTCTATATTTTTTAAGTTTTTTTGATCTTTTATCATTTCATCTTTTTTGTTGAATTGTTTCATATATTTTATCCGATGCTTAAAATAATAAATCAACGCTACCAGTTAAAAATTATTTTCTATCTTTAAAAAATCATTATTGTAAATTTTTATTACATTACTTTCTTCTATTTTAAGTGTTTGCAGAAAGTTTTTCAATATTTTTTCTTTTAGCATATTTACGGAAATAGGCGCCCAGGATGAAAGATTGGTTACTTCACTTCTTTTACTTTTAACCGGTGTCCTTGTATCTTTCGGATATTCTTCTACCCACTTTATTACTTTTTTTAATTCTTTTAGATTAGAATTTATCAAGAGTGAAGATTGAAAAAAAAATTTGTTATTTTTTTGAGCAATAGCAGAACCTAAAATTTTCTTGTCTCCCAAAAAGATGGAATTTCTTTCCTTTATTTCACAATTTTTGTAGACTTCTTTTATTCCTTTTAAGATTATCTCGGTTATCCCCTTTACCTCTTCCAGAATATATTTTGAGAAGAGAATATTATCTTTTTCCTTACAGAAGGTTATATTTAGATTTCCCCGATCATGATAGACCGTTCCGCCACCGGTGAATCTTTTAAAAATTAGGATATTTTTTCTTTTGGTATATTTCAGGTTCACCTCAAATTCTTCTTCTTGAAATTTTCCCAAAACCACACATGGATTATTTTGCCAGAACCTTAGGATAAAACTATCTGGCTTGCTTATTTTCAAAATCTTTTTTTCGATTTCGAAATTTATTTCAGGCTCAAAATTAAGGATATCAACTACAATTAGTTTCATTGACTTACCGTACTCCGCGATAATGGATTTATTTTTTTAGGTTATCATTATAAGAGGCTAGAACTTATTGTATATCATAACATTTATCTCTACAATTGCTATAAAATAGTAGGGGGTACGATACGTCGTACCCCCTACTATTTTATTTATTTTTGGGCGTATAATGATATGGTTATCAGGGAATATCTATATAGCTCACCTCTATATTGGAAACGCCACAATCAATCTCTATCTCAGTTTTAAATTCTGAGATATCATAATTATTAGAAATATACCGACCATTCTTTTTAGTGAAGTAGTTAGCGTTAAGATCTTTTACCCCAATTCCAGAATCAATATTCACGGTTGCCCCTACATTTTTAGGTAAGGAAATATCAATATTAGATACACCGGAATCTATCATTATTGCAGAATTATATTGAGGAATGATTAATTTAACATTACTTGCTCCGCTTTCAATGGTTAGTTTTTCTATATTAAAACCGGATAAGTTACAATCAGTATCAATGGCGCTAGTTTTAATGTATAGTTCATATATTATTTGATCATTTAATTTTAATTGCCATTCATTTTTAATATTATTAGAACCTCTTTTTAAGTGGGTTGTCGGTGAATGGTAGATTAGTATGTCAGATTCTTTTCCTGTTTGGGAGAATTTCTCAAGTGGTTCAAATTCTTTATATCGATATTGAGAGATGCATTCATAAAGCAGAGGAGTAGATTTTCCTAAGGTAAGTTTCCCGACATCAAAATTTAATCCAATGGAAGCTTTTTCAATTTCAGAATACTCTTTTGTTTCCAAAGCTGTTTCAGTTTCAGGGGTTTTGTCAGTATCAGGAGCCACTTCGGTATCCGGAGCCGTTTCGGTTTCAGGGATTTTTTCAATTTCTATGGCTATTCCACGGCTAAGAGTTTTTGTTTCCCTTACTACTTCTCCTTCAAAATTAATTCCCATGTAACTTGCACCAACTCCCACGACAATTCCCAGGAATATAATTAGAGGTCCGATAAAGGAAAGACCCTTTCCCCTAAAAATTAAAGACCAACCTAAACTGATAACCAGCAAAGGCCAGAGTTTGAATAAATTTGACCATACCGACCAATCTAATATCTGTAAAGTATTTGCTAAGAGGATTATTCCTATAAGTAAAAAAGTTAATCCTTTAATTAGTTTACTTGCTTTCATTTTTTTCACCTCGATTTTATTAATTTACCAATTTACCGAGTGGTCAATTCACCAATTAAATTAGTCAATAGTAAATAGTATATGAATAAAGTATAGCGTTCAACGTTTAGCGTATAGTATTATAAAATATTTTTTTATAATTTTAACTTTATTCAATTTTACCTTTAATCTATTTTTAAAAGAGAGAATAAAATAAAAAATATGTTTACGTGATACTGTTTTATTCTTTTTTAGTAAGATTAGACCAGGAGTTAGCAATTAAAAGATCAATCAACCTTTGTTGGTCAGACAAATATTCGGGGTTTAGGCTAAGGGCAATTTCGCCTTCCCTAACAGCATTTTCGTAATCTTGGCTCCGGTAATAAGATAATCCTAATTTATAGTGTGCCTCTGAGAGGATATAATTTGAATCTGCTAATTGAAGAGCTAGTTCATAGTTTTGATAAGCTTTTTTTAGCTCTCCTGCATTATAATGCATATTGCCAATTTCAATAAAAGCCTGGGCAAAATTATCGAAAGTAAAATCTTTGATGTATAAGGGGTAGAATTTTTGGGATAATACTTTTTCCATGATGGCTTTTTCGTATTCTTTATCTTTTAGATCAATAAGTCCTAATCGGTAATATGCTATAGCTACCGATCGTTTATCCTCACTAAATTGAGTTGCTTTATTATAAGCTGAAACAGCTTGTTCGAGATTTCCCACACCACTATAGTAATCACCCAAATTTAAATAATCCGCAGCACTTAATTGGTAAGCTAAAAAATTCTCCAGGATATAAGGACTGGGTTTCAATTTGCCCAATTTTATATAGGTTTCCGTTGCTTCGATTAGTTGGTCATTATCCTGGTAAAGTTGAGCCAATTCGGAAATAAGTTTGTCGTTTTGAGGAATAAGTTCAACAACTTTTTCGTATTCCGGTATGGCTAAATCATACTTGAGCGTATCTTTATATATCATTCCCTTTATATAGTATGCAAAAGCATTATTGGGATTTTCGGTAATAATTTGAGATAGATTAGCAAGAGCTAATTCTCTTTCTCCCATTCTATACAAAGCATAACTCTGATTTATCCTAGCTAAAATATTTGTTTGATCTAAGTCTAAAGCTTTTTGGTATTCTTTTTCAGCGGGTTCATATAGGTTTAATGCACAATAAAAGTTTCCCATATTGATAAAAGCAAAAATATCTGGTTTCAAGGTTTTTCCTTCTATAATTTCCTGTAATAATTTCTCTGTTTCAGTGCTGGCAAAGACAGTGGTAGCAAAAAGGGTAAATAAGATGATTAAAAATATTATAATGCTTAGTTTTGAAATTTTTCTATGCATATCTACCAT
>DSEL01000172.1 GCA_011056645.1 Candidatus Atribacteria bacterium | reverse complement strand
TATGAGCTTAGTAATTTTCCAAAGAGATTTATTTTCTTCTTTATATCTTTTATCCATATCACTTTTATTTCCCCTTCTTTTGTTATTAAAGCTTTTTAAAAAATATTAAAGTTGGTAGCCTGGCAATCCATATATTTTAAGTATTTCTAATCCATAACTTTCAGCTCTTTCCTTTCGGATAGTTTGTCTTTATCAGCTTTTAAAAATGTTTCTTCTATTTTTAAATATATTTACCTCTAATAATATTATTCCCTAAAAGAACTAATTTTAGATATTAATTTTCAGAAAACAGTGACAAATCCTATTTTATTATATTCTAATTTTCCATTTTTCGAGATTTTTCTAAAGAAAAATATTCAAGGTCAGGTTTAACAACTTCACGTTGTCAAGCGTAAAAAATAATTCTTTTGCTTTTTAGAGGCCAATTAACCTAAGGGAAAATGGCACTTCACCAAATGTCCTTTGCTTATCTCTCTTATTTTAGGTTCTTCTTTGAAACATTTTTCTTTTATATAAGGACATCTGGTGTGAAACCTACAACCCTGAGGCGGGTCTATCGGACTCGGAATTTCACCTTTCGGGAGGATTTTTTTCTTTTTCTTTCTCGGATCAGGGTTGGGAATTGAATTCAGAAGAAGTAATGTGTATGGATGCCTGGGAGATAAAAATATATCATTTTTTGATCCAATCTCCATAATCTGACCAAGATACATCACTGCCATATAATCTGCCATATAATCGATGACAGTTAAATCATGAGTAATAAAAAGATAGGTTAAGGAGAAGTCCCGCTTCAGACTCTTTAACATTTTCAAGATAACCGCTTGCACCGAAACGTCAAGGGAAGATGTGGGTTCATCCAACACCAGGAATTCCGGTTTTAAAACAAGAGCCCTGGCTACGGCAATACGTTGGCGTTGACCTCCGCTAAATTCGTGAGCATACCGGAACATATGCTCTTCCCGCAAACCAACCTGTTCAAGAATATATTTAATCCTTTGGTAGATTTCTTCCGATGAAAGTTTAAAATGAATCTGCAAGCCTTCTCCTATAATATTTTTTATCAGTTTTCTGGGATGAAGAGAATTATAGGGGTCTTGAGAAATAATCTGCATTTTCCGACGAAAGATACGAAGTTCCTTGGCGTTAAGAGAGGTAATGTCTGTCGAAAGATATCGAATAACACCCGATATCGGTTCTATTAACCGAAGGATAGTTCGCCCTATGGTGGTTTTCCCGGAACCGGATTCACCGACAATGCCAAAAACACTATTTTTAGGAATATCAAAAGAAATGTCATCTACTGCTTTCACATACCTGTCTGAAGAAAATAAACCCTGTTTAACCGCAAAGTATTTTTTAAGATGCTCAACCGATATTAAATTTTTTTCTTCTTCTTTCACTTTAAGTGTCGGCATTTTGTATATTTTCCTTCCTATATAAATAACAAGCTATATAATGACCTGATTTAATTTCTACCAAAGGCGGAAAATCTTTTCGGCAAATTTTCATAGCGGACTCGCATCTTGGGTGAAAACGGCAACCGGAAGGTGGATTGACTAAATCCGGCACAATTCCCGGTATACTCTGAAGTTCATCTGTCCTGCCAATTTTCGGAACTGCCTTTAGAAGCCCCCTGGTATAAGGGTGATGAGGATTTTCAAAAATATTTGTTGTCCTGGCATATTCAACCATGTTCCCTGCATACATGACTGCCATTTTATCACAGAATTCCGCTGCAACTCCCATATCATGGGTGATTAATATCACCGCATTACCAAGCTTCTTCACCAATTCATCAAGCAATTCCAGGATTTGCGCTTGTATGGTTACATCAAGGGCAGAAGTCGGTTCATCTGCTATAAGCAGTTTTGGATTAGAAGATAAAGCCATGGCTATCATAACCCTTTGCGCCATGCCCCCGCTTAATTCATGAGGATAAAGATTGATGGTTCTTTCCCAATCAAGGCCGGCGATTTCCAACATTCTTCTAACCTCTGCATATACTTCCTTCCCTATCTTTTTATTCTTTGCCTTACCAATACTTTCCGCTATCTGAAATCCTACTTTCATCACAGGATTCAGGGCAGCATTCGGTTCTTGAAATATCATGGATATCTCTTTACCCCGAATATTAATCAAGGTATTTTCTTTCATAGAAGTCAATAGTTTATCTTCAAATAGGATATCTCCTTCAATGATTTCACCAGGTTGTTCTATTAAGCCCATGATGGATAATGCGGTTACAGATTTACCGCATCCCGTTTCCCCAACGATGCCCAGCCTTTCACCTTTGTTCATCCATAGTTCTACACCATTTAATGCTTTAATGATTCCGCGATAAGTATAAAAAACTACCTTAAGTTTACTGATATTTAAGAGATTCCCTCTCACCTTTGGCATCCATTACCTCCTAAGCCTTGGGTCTAATATGTCTCTAATACCATCACCTAAAAGATTAAAACCCAAAACAACAAAAGCTATGGCCATACCCGGAAAAGTACTTATCCACCACTGGTCTACAAGATAGCTTCGTCCATCGCTGACAATGGCTCCCCATTCCGGTGTGGGAGGTTGTGCTCCAAGACCAAGAAATCCAAGACCTGCTGCGGTAAGAATAATGGTTCCCATTCTTAAAGTCAGTTGAACGATCACCGGAGATATGGACATGGGCAAAACATGAAAAGCAATGATTCTAAAATTCTTTGCTCCTACTGCTCTTATCGCCTCAATATAGGGTTGGGATTTTACTTTCATTGCTTCTGCCCTTCCAAGTCTCGCATAAACCGTCCAATCCACCAGTGAAATGGCTATCATCGTATTGGTAAGATTTGGTCCTAGTACTGCAGTCAGCACCATTGCCAAAATTAATCTTGGAAAGGCTAAAAACATATCGGTTATTCTCATTAGAATTTCATCAGCCGCGCCCCCGAAATAACCAGCGGCAATACCAACAATGACGCCAATCATCACACTGATGATTGACACGATAAAAATAATCCACACCTCTACTCTTGCACCGTAAACTACCCGACTGAATATATCTCGGCCATATTGGTCTGTACCGAAAATATGCTGGGAACTCGGAGGGAGTAACCTTTCTTCCATAAATTGTTCAGTCGGACTATAGGAGGTCAATAAGGGAGCAAAAATGGCTGTAGTTAAAAATATAAAAATGATGACGGTTCCGAGCATGGCAAGAGGGGTACTCTTCCATAGATAATAAGTATGTTTCCAATCTTCAATAATGGGCTTCCTTTGCTCAAGAAACAATTTTATTTTTTCTTTTTGCCCTATATTTTTTACAGCATTTAACAATTTCCCTTATTCCTTTCTTTATACTCTCATCCTTGGGTCGAGAGCGGCATAAGAAATATCAACCACCAAATTGGCAAGTGAATAAACAAATGCAATAAACAGCGTCCCTCCGGTTACTGCCGGATAATCCAATACCAGCAAAGCATTAACGATATATCTACCCAGGCCAGGCCAGCTAAAAATAGTTTCCGTAAGCACAGCTCCACTTAAAAGACTCCCAAAAGAAAGTCCTATAATGGTCACAACAGGTATTAATGCATTCTTAAGGGCATGGCGATAGATGACCACCCTTTTTGAAAGCCCCTTGGATTTGGCAGTCCTTATAAAATCTTGTCTTAGAATATCCAGCATGCTTGCTCTCATTATTCTTGCTATTGATGCCGCTGAAGCATAACCAAGAACAAAGGCAGGAAGTATAATGTGGCTAAGCACATCCCAAAAAGCAGTCCAATCTCCAGCAAGAATAGAATCCAAGAGTAAGAGCCCTGTAATACGCGGGGGAAAGATAAATAGACTGTTTCTCCCTCCACCGGGAAGCCAACCTAAATGATAATAAAATAATAATAATAGCAATAAACCGAGCCAAAAAACCGGCATTGAAACGCCTAATATGGAGAAAACTCTTGAAAAATGGTCAATGGACTTATTTCGATAGATGGCAGAAAATACACCGAGAACGACACCAACTAATACAGAAAAAATCATAGAAGCAATTGCTAATTCAATAGTAGCCGGGAAATAATTTATTATATCTTTTAAGACAGGTCGATTTGATTTGAGAGATACTCCAAAATCTGCATGAACTATGCCCTTTATATAATCAATGAACTGCAAGGTTATCGGTTTATCCAAACCAAGTTGATGTCTCATTTCATCAACGCGTTCTATGGGGGCATTTCCACCTAATATGGCTCCAACCGGGTCTGCAGGAATAACATGAGTGATAAAAAAAACGATGGTTGCTACTCCCATCATGACAATAGCCATCAAAAAAATTCTTTTTAAAATGTAAGTTCCCAGTTTCATTAAGTATTTTCCTTTATTCCTTCATCTCTTAATAAAATAATTATTTTTTCAAAATAAAAGCGGTCTTAGGATAGAAAATCATCCCTAAAATAGGGGAAGGTAAAGCCTAAAACCGCTTTTTACAGATTAACTGTCAGCCTTTCCTCTTTCTTTTAATACTTTAATGTTTTAGGATTATTATTTGCTAACTTCCGTAAGGTCAAAATGTACAGAATAACCTTCAGCAGCTTTGTCATAATTCTTTACTTCGTTTCTTACTCCCCAGAATTCAATCGGTTGATACATCATGGCAAAGGGGCCATATATATGCCAGTAATTGGTAAGATCCTGGTACATTTGGAATCGCCTGTCTTCATTTATTTCTTTGCTCGCAGCCTCCGTAAGATTAGCAGCATAATCATCGTACCAGACACATCTCCAAGCAAGTTGTTTCACCCGATAATTAGCAAAAGGATTAGAAAGGGCATCTGCATCCGGATAATCAACCCCCCAGCCAGCAACGATCATTTGTAATCCTTGTTCCCTAAATTTTGCATACATCTGCGATGCCTGCATCAGATTTATGGTAGCTCTTATTCCTATCTTGGCAAGATTTTCCTGAACGACTACCGCTTCAGTTTCTCGACGTTCTGTGGTATTGGTCACTAATTCCACATCAAAACCATCGGCATATCCTGCTTCAGCCATCAGTGCTTTTGCTTTTTCTATATCCTGGTAATAAGGATTATTCTCAACATAACCAAAGTATCCGACAGGAAGAAATTGCTGATTGTTTATGGCAAAACCGGTCATTACTTTATCGATTATTGCATCATAATCTATCGCATATTTCACTGCTTGTCTTACTCTTACATCTTTAAAGGGTCCCCAATCAGCATTCATTCCGACATACTCATCGCTTTGTCCGGGAGTAGTAACAATAGAAACATCAGGACCACCTTTTAAAGAATTGGCCTGTTCAGCGGTTAAGTCCCATGCTACATCGATATCTCCTTTTTTTAGCAGTAAAAGTTGATCGGTAGGTTCCGGAATATCCTGGAGAATGATAGTCTTAATCTGGGGAGCTCCTTTCCAATAATTCTCGTTGGCTTTAAGTACTACTTTTATCTTTCGGTCCCATACATCAAGATTATATGGACCCGCACCTGCACTATGGTCGGTAAGCCATGCCTGTCCCATATCACCATCGACTTCATGTTCTTTTACAATTCTCGGATTTAAAATTCCACTAAGCGTATTACCCATCATGGTGAGTACAACATTCGAAGGAGAACCATTAGTGACTATTTTTACAGTATAATCATCGGGAGCGGTAATGCTTTCCTCGGTTAAGCCCAATACATCAGAAAATAACCAACAAGGAGATTTTTGAAGTTTTAAGACCCTTTGAAAAGAATAGACAACTGCATCGGCTTTTAAAGGATCACCATCAGCAAAGACTAATCCTTTACGAAGGTGAAAGGTCCATGTTTTACCATCCGGAGCTACTTCCCAACTCTCAGCAAGACCCGGAACCGTGATAAATTGATTATCTTTAACAATAACATTTACAAGTTTGGCATAAATGTTCTGTACAATTGCATTAGGCAGAACTTCAAAAGATACACCAGGATCGTTGGTGATAAAAATCTCTGTATTGGCTCCGATAACTAAAGCATCCTTCGGAGTAGCTGCATTGGTTATGCAGGTCAACGAAAGAAACAATACAATCAATATGGAAACTAGGTTCATTCTTTTTAACATAAAAAACACTCCTTTAAAAATTATTTACTTTTATTATAAAAAATCAATAATTTTTTTTGGCATCACCTCTTTCAAATATTTATCATTCCCCTTTTAATCTTTTTAGGTCATCACCTCCTGGTAAAAATAGTATCCCTTATGATTATTGAAGCTTTTGGGCAGTGGTAAATGCCTCCAAGTAGCTCTTCTCTCCACTCATAAGTAATTGGTGTACTTCCGAAATAAAAACCCCGTGAACGGTAATCGGTTTTGTCTTTCCATCTTCACTCTTTATCCCATATCCGGAGCCGGCATGAATGATATAATGATTTTTTCCGGCATTACCCAGATACATGACCACATGTCCTTTTAAATGAATGATTTCACCAGGTTGTAATTTATTTAATACACTCTCTCTTCTTTTTATAGAACCACTAAATCTAACCGATATTCCGGCTGCTCCCTCCTCCTGCATCCGGGTATATCCGGGAAGAATAATATTCATGGTTTGATAGATATTCATCACTAACTGAGCACAATCTCTTCTTTTGAACATTCCGTTCCATCCGTATCTTTCACCTAATAATTTAAATGCCTGTTCTATAATATTTCCCCTGGTATAAGGAAGATAACCTTCACAGACATCATTAGAACGGGCAACTAATGCTAATTTGAATTCCAGATATCCTTTCTTATCTTTAACCGGAATTTTTACTACATAACAACCCTGAGGAGATTGAGCGTGTAAGTTATTTAACGGAATTGATTCCGGGATTTGATCAAATTCGATTAAAGGGATTTTATCTCCCATTTGAAATAAAATATTGGATATTTGCTTAATGAAAGGATTAGGCTCTGTCTCGATTTTGCTCCCGGTTACTATTAAAAACTTATCTGAATTGACGTAATCAAATACTTCTTTTTTGTTTTTTGCCAGAGCGATGTTTTCTCTTTTAATCCATCCTTTATAAATTATACTTTGAATATAATACCAGTTGCCATTTTTGCTTTGATGCAAAATTACTACCGGGCTCCCCGTCGGCAGGGTAGTTAGCTGAAAAAGATCAAAATCGATAAACTTTGGTTCTTCGGCGAATAGTGTTTCTGTTGGGAAAGTCCTTACATTTTCTCTCTTTATTAACATACCCCATTCTACCCTGATTTCATCAGGTATTCCATCAAAATTGGCTTGATTTAGCACTTCCTTCCTGACCGTTTCCGAAATTTTCCTTGCATGGGTATCGTAACAAGATTTATGGGTGAATCCGTCTTCAGAGGAATAGGTTTTCATGGTATGTAATAATTCTTCTCGGGTTATTATCTCAGGGTAGGTTTTCAGATCATATAACCATTCCTTAAATCCTTTGGATTTCATTTTTCTAAAAGATTTTTTATTGAATTTTATTATCTCTTGGTCACTTAAGATTAGTTTTTCTGCATCATCGATTTTTTCTATCCAGTATTCCGGTTTTAACATACACTCTTCGACTTTCGGAGCACATACAGGTAGCTGCATTACTTTTTTTATCATTAGCTAAATCCTCAATTTAGGTTTAAATCAATTATCTCGTGATTTTATTTTTCAAAGGTTCCAAATTTTAGCATCTCTTCATCTTCCATAAGTGTTTTACCACGGGCAATAACATGTTTTATTTTAAGCGACTTCTTATCTAAAGCAATAATATCTGCATCCTTCCCTGTACTTATTTTTCCTTTGTTGTCCAATTTTAAATGTTCAGCAATATTAGTAGAAGTTACAAGAATCGCCTCTTCTATAGAAAATTTTTCTTCTTTTACCATATTAATAAATTCCTGATGCAGAGACGAGACAGATGCAATACTCATGCCAACGAACTCTTTCTTTTCATTAAATTTGGGGATACTACCATTACCATCGGAGCTAATGGTAATCTTTTCTATGGAAACACCATTTTTCAGCAGTTTTATAATAGCTTGGCCAGGTTGTATACTTTTACTTGATTTTTCTTCCTCTGAAACGCCGGCAGTCAAATCGATATATCCACCCATTTTCCCAAATTCCATAACTTGCTGAAAAAGTGCTTCATCTTTTTTATTTAGATGCGTTGGTGCAAATTGTTCCACGGGTATTTCGGTATTTCTAATAATATCAAATAAGTATTTTAAACCATGTTTTTCACTTCCCATATGTATATGAACCACGCCTGCTTTTCCCGCAAGTACTCCACCCATTCTTGCCTCAGAGGTGGCTCTTCTAAATTCATCTACCGTGGGATGAGAAGCTCGATGGTCCGACAAGGCTATTTTTAGACCAATCACCTTATCGATTAAAATGATATCAGATAAAATGCTTTCGGTAATGGTTGGCGAAGGATATTGGTATGCTCCGGTATATATCCAGGTGCTTATCCCTTCTTTTTCCAATGCTCTTGCCTTCATCAAAAGGGCTTTTAAGGATCTGGCAAACCCGTCTGTCCCTAACAACCCAACTACTGAAGTTATGCCTGCTTTCACAAATTCACTCAATTGGATGGGAGGCGTTCGATATTGAGGTCCTCCCTCGCCGCCGGCACCATTAATATGGACATGCTGGTCAATATGGCCGGGAATGACAATATGCTTTGAAGCATCAATGATTTTTATATTGTTATCTAATGCGTTTAGTGCGGATATTAAAATATTTTGGCTAATAAAAACAATTTTATCATTGATAATCAGTATATCTTTTTTTCCTTTAGGTTCAGGTGTGTACACCTCTCCGTCTTTTATTAATAGGATACTCATATTGCCTCCCTATAAAATCCATTCTTCTCTTGTATTATTTTTTAGTTAGATGACTTACCACTACTATACATATAC
>DSEL01000171.1 GCA_011056645.1 Candidatus Atribacteria bacterium | reverse complement strand
TTGCTGCTCTTATAAATTAAATAGACCCTTCCCTTATTCTTAAGCAAATAATTACTGGCGAAAATGATATCTTCTAAATTCCCTTTTATTTCGTGACGGGCAATGGCTCTACTGCTTAAAGGATTAATTTTCCCCTGTCCCAGTGAAATATAAGGGGGGTTACTTACTACTACATCAAATACTTGATCTTTAAAAATATTTTTTAGATTTCTGAAATCTTCTTGAACGATTGTAATATTATCTTGTAATTGATTTAATTCGATGCTTCTTTTGGCCATATCCGCTAAATCTTTTTGTATCTCGATACCATAAATAGACAGTCCTTTTCTTTTGCCAAACAAAAGCAGAGGAATGATCCCTGACCCGGTTCCCAAATCAATAATTCTTTCATAGTTTTTAAGTCTAATAAAATTAAGCAGTAAAATAGAATCCACTGAAAAGCGATAGGAATCCTTCGCCTGGATAATTTTCAGTCCTTTAATATTAAGTTCTTCTATTTTTTCATTTTTTTTAAGTATAACCATCTAATCAACTAACTTAATCCCTAACGTAACACATATAATCAGTTCTTAAGGCTATTTTTTCCGCTTCTATTTTTTATTGTAAGTTCTTCGAATTCTTCTTCGGGTATCTTTATTCTTTTTTTTATACCCTCATTCTTACTGTTAGGATCGTCTTCTAATTCAACGATAATATATTTTTTTAAAACATTTATTTCTATTACTTTCCCTACACCTTTTTTGCATTCAATTTCTTCTTTTAATTTAGGGTACTTTTTTAAGCACTCCTTATAGAACTCACATTCATAGGATAAGCAGCACATTAATCTGCCGCATAGACCCGATACCTTTGATTGATTCAAAGCAATTTTTTGTATTTTTGCCATGTTAATATGGATAGGTGCAAATTTTTGAATAAATGAAATGCAGCACACTTCTCTCCCGCAAATTCCCATCCCTCCTATTAATTTTGTACCATCTCTTACTCCGATCTGCCTTAACTCGATTTTAGTTTTAAACGCCTTGGCCAATTCTTTAACCAATTCTCGAAAATCTATTCGTTGAGTAGAAACAAAATAGAATATAATTCTACTTCTATCAAATAAACATTTTACATAAACTAATTTCATGGGCAAGTTATATTTTTTGATCTTCTCTTTGCAAATATTTTGTGCCTCAATCTCTTCTTGTTTTATTATTTCAAGTTTTTTAAAATCATCTTTATTCGCTTTCCGAAGTATATTTTTTAGCGGAGTATCTATTTCATTATTTTTTATATATTTGTAAGGGATGACTACTTCTCCCAAGTCCAAACCAATAGCCGTCTTTACCAAGCATATATCCCCTTTATTTAATTTAATTTTATTATTAATTTTAAAATAATAGATATAATTTGTTTTAATGAATTTTAAACCAGTTACTTTAGGCAATACTCAACACCTACCATCTTTATAGTTAATCTTTCCAAAATAAGACGCTTATTAACATTTTTTATTAAATATTCTTCCATCTTTTCTAAATAATCTATAATATCAATTAGTATTTCCTGAGAATAAATTTTAGATTTATTCTCAAGTATTTCTAATTTATCACAATTAGAAATATAGTTTTTATCCCCGGTCTTCTGAATTATTAAAATATCCCGAAACCATAGTTTTATTATTTCCACAATCTCTTCAATTCTCTCTATTTCTGATACCATTTTTTCAACTTCTGCAAAAATATCATCACTATACTCTCCGGGACAGAGGTTAGATAAGTAATCTAATATTTCTTCCCTTCTGACAAAATATTCCTTATCGGATAGCAATCTAAAGGCATTTCCTATGCTCCCTTGAGCTAATTTGGAAATAATTTCGGCTTTCTCTAAATTTAGGTCCACATTTTTTTTTAGTAAAATATCTTTTATTTTCAAGGAAGAGATCACTCCAAAATTTACTACCTGGCACCGTGAGACTATAGTCGGTAAAATTGAATCTATTTTTGAACATATTAAAAAGATTATGGCATAATGAGGCGGTTCTTCAAGAGTTTTTAGCAGACAATTTGATGCCTCAATAGTCATATTTTCTGCCCGGTCTATAATATATACTTTCTTTTTATTTTTAAAAGGTTTGAGCACAATTTCATTTCGCAATGCCCGTATTTGTTCAATCTTTATCGAGCTCTTAACGAGTTCAATTATAGTTAAATCAGGACTAATCTGTTTACCAATCTCCTTACACGGTTCACAAATCCCACAAGCTTCGAAACGATCATTAAATTTTAAACAATTTAGTGCCTTGGCAAATTCTATAGCTGTAAGCTTTTTTCCAGTACCTTCATTCCCGTTAAAAATATAAGATGAGGATATCTTATTTTCTTTTAGAGATTTAGTTATTATTTTTATTGCTCTTTCCTGCCCTATGATATCTTTAAAAGACACAAATACCACCTTTATTTCCTTAATTTATTTCGTATTTCCTATATCCTCTATATCGTCAGAAACTAAGCACTTATAACTTTTTTCCCAAGCATTGCTTAGTAGAAATGCGCAATTTTTTTTCTACTATTTTTTTTATTTCTTCAAATATATCTTCTTTACTTCTGTTGGCATTAATTATCTTAATTCTTGCTGTTTCTTCATAAGATAATTGGCAATAACCTTGTCTTACTCTTTCTAAAAACAATTTTCCTCCGATAATTTTTTTCTTAATAAATTCTTCTTCAAATCGCATTTCGCGAGAATTACCGAAAGATGAAGACCTTCGTAATCCTTCATGAGGGTCAATATCCAAGAAAAAAGTTAGGTCAGGAATAGCTTTTCCCACAACCAATTTATTTAGATTTTGGGTAATTTTTAAATCTATGCCTCTTCCGTACCCTTGATAAGCGGTAGTAGAATCATAAAAACGATCAGATATTACTACCTTTCCCTCCTCCAAGGCAGGCAATATGATCAATCTGACATTTTCTGCTCGGGAAGCTAAGAACAATAGCATTTCGGTTTTATAGTCCATGTCACCATTTTTTTGGTCAAGAAGGATTTTACGGATTTTACCTCCGATCTTTGTTCCTCCCGGCTCTTTAGTATAAATAGCCGGTATTTTTTGACTGATTAAAAAATCGAAAAGCATCTTTGCTTGGGTAGTTTTCCCACAACCTTCAAGCCCTTCAAATGTGATAAATAAACCATTTCTCATTATATGTTTTTTAATCCTTTTTAATTTATTAATTAAACAAAATGC
>DSEL01000170.1 GCA_011056645.1 Candidatus Atribacteria bacterium | reverse complement strand
GTATATTATTTGTTTTTTAATTAATTAACCAATCAACCAATTTACTAGCTAACGAGTAGTTTTATTAGGCAATTAAAGCAAAGGTGAATTAATGACTGAAATAACTAATAATTATTTAAAAAATGGGTTTTTAAAAGAAAAATATCCATTAAAAAGGCATTTTTACATCATTATTGTTTTTGCAATAATGATTAGTTTTTTTTATAACCTACAGATTGTTCAAGCTTCTGAAAGAAAGGTAAGTATTTTATATTTTAACAATCATACCGAGCAAACAAGCTGGGATTGGTTAAGCACAGGTTTAACCACTATGTTGATAGATGATCTTTCTCGAAGTGATACTCTCGTCTGTTCTTCTCGTCAGGAGATAGAGGATCTGTACTATAACTATGAGTTATTACCCATTTCAGCTGAGATAGAAAAATCTCTCTTGGTGCAGTTTAATCAGAATCTGGATGCTGAAGTTATATTTTTTGGTGATTTCTACCTTTCTCCCCCCTCAAACCTAAATTTGAGTCTCAAAAAGTACGATAACTCTACCGGAGAGATTACTGCTTTTAGAGATATCATCGTGGGGGTGACAGATATTGCTAACTTAAAAGATAAATTAATTCAATTTATCTTAAAAGAGTTGGATGTTGAAATATCTCTGCAAGAGAAGACAGAATTGCCAGAAATGCCTACTACTTCTCTTGATGCCCTAAGTAATTATAATAAATCTCTTGACTTAATGAATAAAGCTATTGCGGAATATGGAGGTATTGATTACCCTAGTAAAAAACTATGGGCTGAAGCTATAGAATATGGGGAAAAGGCGATAACAGCAGACCCTAAGTTTGCTGAAGCTTATTACCTTTTAGCGGAGATTTATAACCGAACCCATTGGACTATTAGAGAGGTAAATAGTTTAAATAGTTTTATCCAACTGGTAGAAGATAATCAATTGAAAAGTAAGGATATTTACAAAAAAGCTGCTCAGGCTTATTTTCGATTAGGATATTCCTTTTATTCTAAAGGCGAACAAGAACAAGCAATTAAATATTTTATTTCTTCTACAAAATATGATCCTGATTTATTAGAGCCCCGACTCCATTTGGTACAAATTTATTTTGATAAAGGCGAGATAGGCCTTTCTCTTGATCAATGTGAGGAAGTTTTAAGGATAGATCCCCAAAATAAAGAGATTTCCTGGTTTATTAAAAAGAACGAGCAGTCGAAAAAATATGGCCGGTCAGCTTATGAAAACTACGAAAAAGGTTATCTATCTTATAAAAATGGTAATTTTAAAGAAGCGATAACTTATTTTAAATCTTCTATTTTTGCGAATCCTGATTTTAAGGAACCGCATTACTATCTGGCTTTAAGTTATTACGAGATAGGAGATTTGGATAACTCTATTTTTCAATGGGAAGAAGTTATTAGAATAGATTCTTTCGATAATACAGCCCGGCATTTTCTAAATAATTGTCTGGAAGAGAAAAAATACGGAGTAGATACTTTAAAGTATTTTAACGCCGGTTACGATTATTATATAAAAGGTGAATATGATAAAGCGATCGAGGAATTTAACCGATCTTTAGATTATAATCCTGAATTTGAAAAAGCCCGTCAGTTTCTTTCCCGAGCATATTATCAACTTAATCAGATGGAGGAATATCGTGAAGAAAGAAAGAAGACGACCGAGTTAAAGGTCATCGGCGAGGAAGAAAAGGCCATGGAATATTATAAATTAGGTTATGAATTTTATTCCTTAAAGGATTATAAAGTGGCTTTAGAAGAAATAAAAAAAGCTCTGGATATAAAAAGTGATTATCCCCAAGCCCGTTATTTATTGGCCGAGTGTTATTTCCAACTGAAGGAATATCGATCAGCCCAGGTAGAGTATGAAAGAGTAGTAACCGATTCGGAGATGAACGAGTATACCGATGATGCCCTCTATGGCAGCGGTTGGTCTTATTATTTATTGGAAGAATATGAAGCGGCAGCCAAGAGGTTTTCAAAACTATTAAATGATTTCCCCGATAGTAATTTAGCCTTACAGGCAAGGCATAAATTGGGCAAATCCTATTTTCTGACGAATAATTATGAAGGTACCATTAAAGTGTACCGGGAATTTTTGGAAAAATACATTGAATATAAAGGTCAAGAAACAGCAGAAGTGTATTATTTGTTAGCTCAGGCTTTCTTCAGGTCGGGAAAATATAAAGAAGCAGAAGAGTTTTTTGATAAATTATTATTTCTCTTTCCAACCTTTGAATTAGCTTCTGAAGTGAAATATTATAGCGCTTTAAGTTTATTTAAAGAAAATAAATATGAAGCAGCAAAAGTACAATTAGAGGGCTTAATTGCAGAAATGAAAATAGATGATAAAAGGAAAAGGGAAGCCCAATATTTGCTAGCTCGTTGCCGGCTTAATTTAAAAGAATACCCTCAAACAATTGAGAATTTGGAAAGCTTAAAACAACTCGTAATAGACGATTCCTTATTGGAAAAAGTAAGTTTTGATTTAGCTTTAACTTATTCCCGTCAAGGCAATAAGGAAAAATCCATTGTTGAATTTCAAGAGTTTATTGAGAAATATCCGAAGAGTGAACTTATTAATTCAGTACATTTCGAATTGGGTAAGAATCTTTATGACTTAAAAAAATATAAATTAGCCTTATCGGAATTAGAAAAGGCCTCCCATGATGAAGCACTCTATTTAAGAGGAAAGGCGTCACAAGAATTAGGGGACCAAGAAGGGGAAATTATAGCCTTTGAAGAATTAATAAAGAAATATCCCGAGAGCATTTTTTCTCAGGAAGCATATTTTAGATTAGGTAATTATTATTATAATCAGAAGAGAGATAAAGAAGCTATTGAAGAATTTAGAAAAATAATTCAATTTTTTCCCCAGTCGCCTTTGCTCTCGGAATGCTATTATTGGATAGGGTGGAGTTATTTTAAATTATTGGATTATAAACAAGCGATAGAATATTTTAACCAGGTGGAAGAAGATGAAGAAAATTTATATTTAGCACAAAGAGCAAAGTTTATGGTAGCAGAATCATGGTATAATCTGGAAGATTATCAGAAAGCCAGAGAAGCATACCAAAAATATATCGAAATGTATCCAAAGGGAGATTTTTCAGTTAATGCCCAATATGCAATTGCCTGGACTTATCTAGAGAATAAAGATTATTCCTTATCGACTGAAGAATTCAAAAAACTTATGAACCTTTATCCTGAGAGTAAATTCATCGAGGAAGCACAATTTCGAGTGGGCAAGAATTATTATCTTTCAGGAGACAAGACTATGGCTAAGACAGAATTGGGAAAATTTATCAATTCTTTCGCCAATAGTAGTTTTAGAATAGAAGCTATGTATTTATTAAGTCAGATCTATTTACAGGAAGAGGATTGGATGGACAGCATCATCAATTTAAATAGACTGGTAAGAGAATATCCTGATAACTTATTTTTATCAGAGGCTTTGTACGGCTTATGCCTTTCTTATTTTAAAAAAGATGAATATGAAAAAGCCATTCAAACAGGAGAACAATATTTAAAAGATTATCCCAGTTTGGAATATAGTGACGATATTCTGTATATCAAGGCAATTTGCTGGGAAAAGTTAGAAAATCAGGAAAAAGCCATTTATGATTATAAGAATTTAATTTCTACCTATCCTCAAAGTCCGTATGCAGGAAAAAGCCAGGAAAGAGTGGAAGTTCTACAAAAGATAAATGAGTAGATAATTAGTTAACTATAAAAAAAGAGGGGGCAAATATTTAATGTTAGAAGTATTCGAAAAAGGTGGATTCTTAATGTATCCCATCTTTCTTTGTTCGTTGATTGCAATGACTATTTTTTTTGAGCGAATGTTTTATTTAAAAAGTATTAAAACTAAAAGCAAAAAATTTGTTTTACGGGTTAAAAATTTGGTGAAAAAGGGAAGCATTGAATTAGCTATTTCTGCCTGTCGTAAAAGCCCTACTCCCATTTCAAAGATTATGTTGGCTGGATTAATGAAATTTGGAAAGGGACGTGACGAGATGAAAGAGGCGGTAGAAGATAGCGCGAACCAGGAAATTCCTGTATTAGAGAGAAATTTGTCTACACTTTCCACTATCGGTAATATCACTCCATTGTTAGGGCTTTTAGGAACTGTTTTTGGTATGGTTAAAGCTTTCAATGTAATAGCAATTTTGGGGGTAGGTAAACCGGAAGCACTAGCAGGAGGAATTTCTGAAGCGCTGCTTACTACAGCCTTTGGGTTATCTATAGCTATACCGACCATTGTGATCTATAATTATTTATCTCACCGAGTGGACAAATTGATAAGAGAAATGGAAGTAAATTGTGTTGAACTAATAGATCTTCTTACTTATCAAGAAAATAATGGTGAAATTATGGGGGATAGCCTTAATCGGGGCGGTGAAGTAGATTATGAAATTTCCTCACCAGAATAAAAAGACCGCGCGTTTTGATCTCACTCCTTTGATTGATGTGGTTTTTCTTTTATTGATATTTTTTATGTTAACTACTACTTTTGTTAATTTAGAAAACAGAGTACAAGTAAATTTACCCAGCGGGGATTTTGCAGCGGCTAAATCATCAGAAAATGTTATTGTAAGCATTACTGAAAATAACACCATTTACCTTAATGGAAAATTAATAGATCCTTTAAAGCTTACTGAGAGTGTAGCGACAGAGTTAAAGGGAGAGCCCGAAAAAATAGTGGTTTTAGAAGCGGATAAAAATGTACTCCATGGAAAGGTAATTAGAGTAATGGATTTACTGAAAAAGGGAGGAGCGGAAAAAATTGCTATTGCCACTCAACCCGCGGAGGAGAAATAAGAAAAACAGTATCCATATAAATCGGGGCGGATGAATCCGTCCCCTACAAAATACCACAAAGCTTTTATGCTTTCTTGACCGGCAGATTGGCAGACCGGAAGATTGGTAGATTAAATTAATTGGCGAATCGGTAAATTGGTAAATTGGTGAATTGGCCAATTAGTGAATTGGAGAATCGGTAAATTAATGACGAGGTACAGATAATAAAAAATGCCCATCAACAGATATAGAACCAAGCGTTTAAAACAGAATAAAAAGAGCTTTTTAGGGAGATCGTTTTTAATTTCTATCATCCTTAATATTGTCTTGTTATTTGTTTTCGGGAATATGATCGCCTTTGATTTTAGCAGACCTTTACCAGAAAAAGAGCTTACCCTGGTAAGTCTGGTGGAAATTCCTGCACCGGAACAACCGGAATCAAAAAAACCGGAGATTACTGAGAAAAAACCCGTTGCTCAACTGGAAGTTAAACCAAAAGCTGCACCGGTTTCCCCCGAACCACCCAAGTTAAAAGAAGAAATAACCGAAACAAAAGTAGTCAGCAAGGAAGAGTTAAGAGAAGGAGCACCAAGAGTAGAAGTAAAAACTCCTGAAATTGAAACTACACCAGTGGAAATAATTCCTCCAACTCAAGCTAAAGATACTTTAGGAGAGGATATAAGTGTTGCTACTGAATATTTTAAGCAGACTATTACCAGTAGGAAAGAAGTTAAGGGGGAGATATTTGAACCGGGTGAGTCACAACTTAAAGTGAATTTAGGCGAAAAGGAAGAAGAAAATATCGAAGCTACTTATGGTACTGTGGTAAATCCGGGAGAAATTACTACCCTGCCGGAAGTAAAAGAAAAAGAATCTCCTTTTGGGAGTAGGCCTCTTGCGATTATGATAGAAAATTCAGAAGGAGCCAGACCTCAAAGTGGTTTGGATAAAGCTAATATTGTCTATGAAGTTTTAGCAGAAGGGGGAATCACCAGATTTTTAGCCATTTATTATGATCAGGAAGCAGAAGAAGTTGGACCGATAAGAAGCGCAAGACCTTATTTTGTCAGTAAATCCTTAGAGCATCAGGCGATTTATATCCATGTAGGCGGGAGTGAGGAAGCCTATAATTTTATAAAAGAAGAGAATATAGATGATATCAATGAGTTTGTAGATTTTCAACCTTTCTGGAGATCTACAGACCGAAAACCACCACATAATTTATATGCCTCTACCAGTAAATTGAGAAAAGAAGCTAATAAATTGGGCTATATTGAGATGATAAAAAAGCAAGAATACCAATTTGAAATCAGTAGGGATGAAAAATTAAGCGGCAGAAAAAATAATTCTATAGTTATTCCTTATAACAGAAATTATACGGTTAGTTATCAATATCTACCTGAGACAATGAAATATATAAGATTTATGAATGGAGAGCCTCATATAGATGCTAAAACTAAAGAACAAATAGCAGTAGATAATGTTATCGTTCAATATGCCGGAACCAAAATTATTGATGAAGAGGGAAGGCTGGCCGTAGATTTCGTTGGTAAGGGGAAAGGATTATTATTTATTAAAGGTCAATCCTCAGAAATTACTTGGGAAAAGCCTGATCTAAGAGCAAGGACTATATTTTTAGATAAAGACGGGAATAGAATAGCTTTGATTCCGGGAAATGTTTGGATTCAAATTGTACCACTGGATCTTATTCTGGAATATTAAAAGACCGTTTTTTGCAGAGTAGCAACAGCTTACTTAGATTATCTATTCATGGTAATAAGCAGGTGGGAAGTATGGTGAAACAATTAGAGGAAACTTTAGAATGTTTTTTAGATTATCTGTCGATGGAAAGAGGTTTGTCTCAAAATACTATCACTTCTTATAGATATGATCTTCTAAAGTATATTGGTTTTTTAAGAAAGAGAAAAATAAATTCCTTTAATCAGACTGACAAAGTATTGATCAATAATTATTTTGTTCATTTAAGAGGAAAAAATTTAGAGATTAATTCAATTTCCCGAAATTTAGTAGCAGTGAAGATGTTATATCGTTTTTTATTAACGGAAAATATGATCAAGGAAGACATCACTAGTTTGATCGAATTCCCTAAAGTGAGTAAAAAACTTCCTCATGTCTTAAGTTCGAGAGAGATAGATCTTTTATTAGATGAGGCTAATTTTAAAGATAAATTAGGATTAAGAGACCAGGCTGTTTTGGAATTATTTTACGCTACCGGTCTTAGGGTATCCGAACTGATATATTTAAAAATTAATGATCTAAATATGGAAAATTATATGTTGAAATGTATAGGGAAAGGATCTAAAGAGCGAATTATACCTTTTGGGAAAAAAGCTTATCACTCTTTAAATTTATATTTGAATCAAGTCAGACCGAAATTAGTAAAAAATCCGGAAGAGGACACTTTATTTTTAAATAGTCGGGGAGGAAGACTTTCTCGACAAGGAATATTCTATTTGGTAAAACTATATGCTCAAAAGGCAAAGATAAAAAAGAAAGTTACTCCCCATACCTTAAGACATACTTTGGCTACCCATTTATTAGAACATGGAGCAGATCTCCGGTCAGTGCAAGAGATGTTAGGACACTCAGATATTTCCACTACCCAAATTTATACTCATGTAAGTAGAAAATGGGTTAGCGAAGAATATTATAGAGCCTTTCCTAGAACGTAAAATAGTATATAGTGAAGACAAGAAAAACAGGGAAAAAGAAGAAAGAAAATAGGAGCCATAATTCAGAATATAATAAAAGAGTAACAGGGAATTATAATTTCCATCATTGCGAGGAAAGGGAATAATAGAGATGAAAGATTTAAAAAGAAAAATCATAGAAAGTGTAGAGTTTATTAATCAAAAGAGTAAGATAAAACCAAAAATTGCCATTATATTAGGCACGGGATTAGGAAGGCTGGCAGAAGAGATTAAAGAAAAAGAAATTATTGCTTATAGTGAGATTCCCAACTTTCCCCTAGCTACAGTTCAAAGCCATAGCGGTAACCTGGTTTTAGGAAAGTTGGGTAATAATGAAGTAGTGGCCATGCAGGGTAGATTTCATTATTATGAAGGTTATAATCTAAAAGAAGTCACCTTTCCGGTAAGGGTGATGAAAAAATTAGGGGCGAATATCATAATTATTTCCAATGCAGCAGGCGGAATGAACCGTTTCTTCAAGAGAGGTGACTTAATGTTGATTAATGACCATATAAATCTATTTGGAGATAATCCTTTAATTGGCTCGAATGACGAAGAATTGGGACCACGATTTCCCGACATGTCCGAAGCTTATAACCGAGAACTTATTGAGTTAACCAAAAAGGTAGCCTTAAAAGAAAAAATAAGATTACAAGAAGGAGTATACGCGGGTTTATCCGGCCCTACCCTAGAGACACCAGCTGAATATAGATTTCTGATAAGCATAGGCGCAGATGCAGTAGGGATGTCTACAGTACCAGAGGTAATAGTAGCTAATCATATGGGAATGAAGGTATTGGGAATTTCCTGTATCACTGATTTAGCCATAGATGGGGTGATCGTAAAAACTAAGCTGGAGGAAATTTTAAAAACCGCCTCGGATGCTGAACCGATTATGACTAAACTTATAAAGAAGGTAATCGAGAAAATTGATTAGTGATGGTTTAAGAGTAGCTCTTCTATCCGCTTTGCCACTTACCGAATTGAGAGGAGCTATTCCAATAGCGCTAACTATTTATAAAATGCCGGTTTTTTGGGCTTATATATATGCAGTATTAGGGAATATACTTCCGGCAATTTTCCTATTGTTATTTTTAAAACCTTTTTCAGAGTATTTGAGTCGCTTTTATTATTTTGATATTTTTTTTAAATGGCTTTTTAAAAGAACGCGTAGAAATACCCAGGAAAAGTTCGAAAAATACGGAGCACTATTTCTATTACTTTTCGTAGCTATTCCTCTACCTGTAACCGGTGCCTGGACAGGCTCAGTAGCTGCATTTATCTTTGGCATAAGGTTTTTCTATGCCTTTCCTAGCATAGTGGGAGGAGTTATGATATCCGGGATAATCGTTTCCTTAGCCAGCTTGGGAGTGATTAGTTTTGTTTGAAATAGTATTTGGCATATAGAAGAGAGGGAAAATGAAAACCATTGAATGGAAAGAAGGAAAATTATTTTTAATCGACCAGAGAAAACTTCCTTTAAAATACGAAGTAATTAATTGTTCCACTTACCAGGAAGTAGCGGATGCTATCAAGAAGATGAAAGTAAGAGGTGCTCCTGCTATTGGGGTAGCTGCTGCCTTTGGTATGGCGCTTGCTGCTTATTCTTCCGAAGCTAATACTTTTGTAGAATTTATCCAAGATATGGAAAAAGCAAAACATTACCTGAGCCTCACTCGGCCTACCGCAGTAAATCTATTTTGGGCTTTAGAGAGAATGATGAATTTAATTAATATAAAAAAAGAGCTTGATTTATTAAGATTAAAAGATATAATCTTACAGGAAGCCCAAAATATTGCCCGAGAAGATATAGAGATAAATAAAAGAATAGGAAAATACGGAGCTTCAATCATTCAGGATGGCGACAATATTCTTACTCACTGTAACGCCGGTGCTCTGGCAACTGTAGGTCATGGTACTGCATTGGGAGTGATTCGTACTGCCTTCAAAGAAGGAAAGAAGATACATATATATGTTGATGAAACCAGACCCGTATTACAGGGAGCAAGGCTTACCACCTGGGAATTAATGCAGGAAAAAATTCCCTTTACCCTTATCACTGATAATATGGCTGGATTTTTAATGTTTCAGAAAAGGGTAAATATAATCATTGTAGGAGCAGATCGCATTGCTCGAAACGGTGATGTGGTAAATAAAATCGGAACTTATTCTTTGTCTGTTTTAGCCCGAGAAAATAATGTTCCTTTTTACATTGCTGCTCCGATATCTACTATTGATTTATCGATAAAATCCGGGAAGAAGATTCCCATCGAAGAGAGAGATCCGAAAGAAGTAACGCAAATATTAGGTAAACAGATAACTCCCTTAGGAGTAAGGGCATTTAATCCGGCTTTTGATCTTACGCCTCACGACTATATAGAGGGGATTATTACTGAAAAGGGGATTATTCGAAAACCTTTTGAAAAAAATATTAAAACAGTCGTTAATATATAGTATATTGCACAGAAGAAAGAATAAAAAATCAAATTAAAAACAGTTTACCAGTTATTTTTATAACATGGCACACCGTTTTAAAATAACATGAGATACATTTTAGGTTTTGCTCTTTTATTTTTACTAAATACTTTTTTTAAAAAGGAGGATAAAATTGGATCCAGAAAAGCTAATTATTTCCGGAGGAAATAGATTACATGGTACAGTAAAAATTGATGGGGCGAAAAATTCATCTTTATCTATTATGGCTGCAACCTTATTGACAAAAGATGTATGTATTTTAAGAAATGTTCCTCATCTTACCGATGTTGAGACTATGTCTGAGGTTATAAGGAAATTAGGGGTCAATGTAGAATGGAAAGAAGAAAACAGCCTTTATATTGATTCGGATAATTTTAATAATTATGAGGCACCTTATGAATTGGTAAAAATGATGAGGGCTTCTATTTTGGTAATGGGGCCACTACTGGCTCGCTTAAAAAGAGCTAAGATATCTTTACCGGGTGGTTGTGCTATTGGTGCTCGTCCAGTTGATTACCATTTAAAAGGATTTGAGGCTTTAGGTGCTCAAGTAGAAGTGGAAAAAGGTTATATTGAAGCAAAAGTTAATGCCTTAAAAGGTAACGAAATATACCTGGATTTCCCTAGTCTGGGAGCGACTGAAAATATAATGATGGCAGCCTGTTTAGCGGAAGGGACTACTACTATTGAAAATGCAGCCAAAGACCCTGAAGTAGTGGAATTGGGTCATTTTTTGAATAAAATGGGGGCAAAAGTTAAAGGATTAGGAACTGATTTAATTAAAATAAAAGGAGTAAAAGAATTACATGGGATTGATTATGCCATTATTCCTGATCGCATTGAGGCGGGTACTTATATGATAGCAGCTGCTATTACCTGTGGAGATGTTTTAATCAAGGAGTCTGATCCCATCTTATTAAAACCATTGATAGTAAAATTAGAAGAAGCAGGAGTACAAATAGAGTTAGAAAAGGATTTTATTAAAGTAATAGGACCAGAAAGAGTTAAAGCAGTTGATATTAAGACCTTACCTTTTCCTGGATTTCCCACCGATATGCAACCCCAATTTATGGCTTTAGCCTGTGTGGCCAAAGGTACCAGTGTCATTACGGAGACAGTATTTGAGAAAAGATTTGTTCATACCGGTGATATGATCAGGATGGGAGCAGATATTAAAGTGGAAGGGCATAGCGCTATTGTTAAAGGAGTAAAAAAGTTAAGTGCTGCTCCGGTAATGGCTTCAGATTTAAGAGGTGGAGCCGCTTTGGTATTGGCTGGTTTAGTAGCGGAAGGTACTACCGAATTAAGTAGAATATATCATTTAGATAGAGGATATGTG
>DSEL01000169.1 GCA_011056645.1 Candidatus Atribacteria bacterium | reverse complement strand
GTGAGTAATTACAATATCATATTCTTTATCTAAGGGTATAGCAACGTATTTTTTTATCTGTTTTACTGCTTGTTTATGAGCTTCTTCTAAATCTCCGGCAAATACTCCCGTTAGCTTAAAATCTTGGTCAAGAGTAACATTGAGAATGTAATCAGCTCCGGCTTTCTTGGCAACTTCTAAGGCTTCTTGGTGACAGGGGTTATCATCTATGATTAAGTCAGTAGCTTCCTGGGAAGCTAACATAGGCGCTCCGTGGAATATATAGATGCTTTCTTCTCCAATGAGTCCTGGGCAGATTGATTTTCTTCCTCCTGATGCACCAGCCATGAAATGAGTTTCTACTAAACCAGTAAGTATTTTAATATCTGCTTCCATATAATCACTATTAATATATATTGAACTACCGCGATTAGTCTTGCCAAGATAGATTAAATTATATTGGTCGCGACAATGATGGTTTTTTATGGGAATTTTGTAATCAAATACTCGGTGGTCCAACATCTCTCTTAATTCTTTTTCGGATAATGGCCGATGAGTACCGGTAGCTATTAAAATAAGAATACGGTTATTAGAAATATTTTTTGCTAATAGTTTTTCAATAATTGGCCATAATATTCCTGATTTACCTTTGTAGGGGACAGGGCGGGTATTATCCGAGATGACAATTACAGCCTTTGCTTGTGAATTTTTCTTTAATTTTTGCTCAATAATTTGCTCCAAACTTCGGCTGCCTATAGAATCTTTCAAGGCTTTTTGAATAAAAAAGGCGGGATTATCAAGCGGTTTAGGTTGCTTAGTGAATAAAATTTCTATATTGTCCGGAAGATTTACTTCGAGCATCTTTTTCCCTAATTTTATAGTAATTCTTTTCATTTTTCCTGCCTTTTATTTTTCAGTTCTATTATCATCATCTTAAATAAATGATTGCTCTAAAATATTATTTTTAATGATATCATAAACTGGGGGACTTTTCATTATCTTCAAAAAAGCTTTCTTGAGTAGTCCCATAAATCGGGATTTAAAATAAAGTAATGATATTTTTTATTAATTTATCTGTAGGAATTTTAAAATACGTTTGAACTAACGTTGTTTTATGATATAATAAAATATAATTTGTCAAACAATATAACAAATAAGACAAAAAATGTAGAGAAGGAGGTGGTCGACAAGGCATATCTCTGCTTCTTGCTTTTACTTGAAGGAGAAACAGAAATATCTTATCTTAATTTTAACCGGTTAAGAAATTATATTAAAAGGAGTGTTTAGAATGAAGAAGTTAAATTGCTTGATAATAGTTAATTTGATTTTTGTATTGTTACTAAGTATAACCATCAGTGGAGTGAGTGCTGATAAAGTGATTAATTGGAGATTACAATCAATGTGTGCAGCCGGTGATTTTGGATTTGAGGGTGCTAAAAGATTTGCCGAACAAGTGACCGAAGCCAGTGGCGGACGTTTGGTGGTAAAAGCTTTCACTGCAGGGGCTATTATACCTGCCGGGAAAGAGTTTGATGGAGCAATTTCAGGCTCAGTAGAGGCTGCTCATGTATCCGGTGGCTGGGCGGTAGGTTACGTCCCCGCAGGTGTCTTTTACACCAACTGGGTAGGTGGTCATACCGGTAATCAGCTGATGATGTGGATGGAATATGAAGGGACGGCATTGGCTCGAGAATTATATAAACCTATCGGTGTATACTTTGTTGACCAATTAACCGTTCATCCAGCTGAGGTTTGGTGTCATTCTACAAAACCACTGCGTTCAGTCGAGGATATTAAAGGACTAAAAATTAGGTGTGGAACTACTGCCCTTAATACAATCTTTCAAGCAATGGGTGCATCACCGGTCTTTCTTCCTGGTGGCGAGATTTACGAATCAGTTAAACGGGGAGTTATTGATGCCTTCGAATATATTACTCCGTCTTTGAATTGGGGTATGGGTTTCCATGAAGTAACCAAATATATGTATATATCATCTTCTCGTGCTCCCAGTGATGCACAATCCCTATATGTTAACATGAATGCCTGGAATGCACTGTCTCCGGATTTGCAGGATATTGTAAAATTAGTTGCCCATAGAGTATCCCATGAATTCTTTACTGAATCGGTTGTCCGCGATTCTACAGCATTGGAGAAATATAGAGAATATGGTACTGTTGTGGAAAAATTACCCACGGATATTGAAGAATTATTATTTGAGAAAGCAAATGAGTACTACGCTGCAGAATCTGCCAAAGATCCTGGTTATAAGAAAGTATATGAATCTGCACTCAAATTTAAAGAAATTTGCGATATGTTTGACATAAAATAATTATTTCTAAAGCATCATAAAAACTATATACCCAGCATTTACCTTGCTCCGGATTACTTTTTCCGGAGCAAGGTAAAAAAGCAAGGAGGAATTATTGAATCCATATGAAAAAGCTTGTACAAATTATTAATTCCATCAGTGAATTTACGGGACAAGTAGTTAAGTTTTTGGTGGTAGCATTAATCATAGTACTCTGCTATGAGGTCATCTCCAGATATGCTTTTAACCGACCTACAATTTGGGCATTAGAAACTTCCAAGATGCTTATGGGGACTTTTGGTGCTTGTGGGTGGGCTTATACCTATTTGTATGACGGGCATGTCAGGGTAGATGTTTTCTATTCAAAATTATCGCGCACAGGAAGAGCATGGGTTGATGTTATTTTGTCAATTATTTTTCTTTTTCCTATATGTATTATCCTTATCTCTGCAGGAACAAGATGGGCAGTATTTTCCTGGAAATTTGGTGAAAAAATGGTGGAAAGCAGCTGGCTGCCCCCGGCCGCGCCTTTTAGAACTTTATTAGTTTTTGGTTTCTGTCTTTTTACTTTGCAGAGTTTGTCTAAATTCATTCAAGATCTATACTTTTTAATTAGAAAGAGAGAGCTATTATGATAGATATTGTAGTAAGTCCTGAAATTGTTACCATTGGGATGTTCGGAGCCCTTTTAATTGGTGTGCTTACCGGTTTTCCCTTGGCTCTTCCTATTGGTGGTGTCGGTGTAATCACCGGGTTTTTATTATTTGGTCCTAATGCTTTTGATTTAATCTACGGTCGTGTTTATGCCATAATTACCGATTATGGGTTTATGGCTGTTCCCTTATTTGTGTTTATGGGGAACATGTTAGAAAAATCCGGCATTGCTGAAAAAATGTATGATGCCGTACATGTCTGGTTTGGTAAATTTAGAGGAGGATTAGCGATTACAAGTGTATTAATTGGTACTATTATGGCAGCATGTGTGGGTATCATTGCTGCCTCCATTACCATGTTAACCTTGGTTGCCCTACCGGCAATGATGAAACGTCATTATGATAAAGGCTTGGCTACTGGGGCGATCTGTGCTGGAGGTACACTGGGCATTTTAATTCCACCCAGCATTATGCTTATTATTTATGGACCGGTAGCTTGGATTTCGGTAGGGAAGTTATTTATGGCTGCCTTCATGCCTGGCTTTCTCCTTTCCGGACTATATATGCTCTACATCGGTATTCGATCTTACCTTCAACCGTCAGTGGCTCCTTCATATGACGATGAAGGTAACAAGCTAACTTTTGGCCAAAAAAGTAAGATGTTAATTACCACCCTGGCACCAACTGCTTTGCTTATCTTGTCCGTCATGGGCGCCATTTATCTTGGTGTGGCGTCTCCCACCGAGGCTGCTGCGGTGGGCGCTGCGGTGGCAACACTTTTAACTATTGTTTATGGCCGTTTTAACTGGAAAGTGCTGAAAGACGTTACGCTGGGGACAATCAAATTAACCGGCATGGTACTATTAATTGCCGGTTGTTCCACTGCTTTTGTGAGTGTATTTTTGAGTGCCGGTGGTGGCGGTGTAGTGGAGAATTTTATTCTTTCTATTCCCGGTGGGCGTTGGATGGCTTTCGCTCTTATTATGTTCGTATGTTTTATTTTGGGTATGTTTATTGACTGGATTGGCATTATTTTCGTCATGGTACCTATATTAGCTCCTATTGTTCCTCGGTTGGGATTTGACCCTTTATGGTTTGCTATGATGATTATTGTGAATCTTCAGATGTCCTTTTTAACACCACCTTTTGCTTATGCTATCTTTTTCCTTAAAGGTGCAGCTGCACCGGAATTAGGCATTAAAACAAGTGATGTCATACGCGGAGTGATACCTTTTGTTATTTTAATGGCGATCGGGCTGCTTTTAATGATTGCTTTTCCTCAGATCATTCTCTGGTTACCAAGCACAATGTAGCTATGCCTAAACTCATCACAAATAGCGAGATTAAAAAGGAATATTTTAAAAAGTATCAAAAAGCATCAAAATAAGGGAGGTAAGTAATGAAAAAAGAAATTATTGTGACCAAAAATGCTCCGTCTGCTTTTGGGCCGTTTTGTCAGGCAATGAAGGCAAAGGGATTTATCTTTACTTCTGGTATTTTGCCCTTAGATCCTTCAACCGGTAAAAAGGTAGAGGGGGGTATCGAAAAGGAGACCAGGCAAACCTTAGATAACATTAGAGCTATTTTAGAGGCTGCCGGTTCTTCTTTAAATGATGTGGTAAAGGTGACCGTATACCTAACTAATATGGATGATTTTAAAGTGGTTAATGAAATTTATGATCAATATTTTTCCGAACCCTACCCCGCACGTGCAGCAATAGAAGTTAGTGGGCTGGCTAAGGATGCAAAAGTAGAAATTCAGGCAACCGGAATATACGATGAGTAATTATGATTGTTTGAAAATAAATTAAAGAGCGTAATATAAAGGTTTTAAATTTGACATCACAATATGTCATGATATTATATTGTAGAATTATCAGGTTAATATGATTAATATTACAAAATAAACAGTGAGAGGAGTAGAGCAATATTTAACAAAGTTCGGACAAAAAAAGTATACATAAAAATAGTAGAACAAATTCGAGATTTAATTAAAGAAGGCAAATTAAAACCGGGAGATAAGCTCCCTCCCGAGCAAGTAATGGCTGAGAAATTTGGTACCTCTCGCCCTTCGGTTAGAGAAGCATTAAGTGCCCTTGAAATATTGGGCATCACTGAAAGCAGGGGGGGCAAAGGAAATTTCATAAAGGATATCCCCAGATCCCCTTTATATGAACAAGAAGTTATGGAGTTAGAGGAAGAGGAGAGCCCTTTTGAAATGTTAGAAGCAAGAAAAGCAGTGGAAATCGAGATAGCCGATCTTGCCGCCCAGAAGGCATCCCAAGAAGACCTCGATGCTATTTATGAATCCTTACACAAAATGGAAGGAGCCATAAATAATATTCCCGAAATGATGGAATTTGATAGGGAATTTCACATGCATATTGCTAGAGCTGCACATAATAATCTCCTTTTTTCCATGATGGGTTATTTGAGTAATCTGTTAAAAGAAAAACTCTGGGTCAACATGAAAGAGAAAACCTGGAATCTTCCCGGTTATCCACAGAAATATTTAAAAGAACATACTGAAATTTTTAATGCTATCAAAAACAAGGATAGTAAAAATGCTCGTAAAAAAGTGTACCGTCATTTACTCGACGTGGAAAAAGATTTGTTAAAAAACTAAAGGAGGACACTATGCAAGAATCCATTTATAAATTTATGAAAGTGGGGTTAATCCACTTTATGGCTTATCCCCAGGTAATGAAAGGGGAAGGGCTGATCCTCGAGACCTTACAGAAAATAGCGGAAGATGATTTCTTTACGGCGATAGAAGTATCCTGGATCAAGGATGTGAAAGTAAGGCAGAAAGCAAAAAAACTTTTGGAAGTGAGCCATTTAACCGTTGCTTATGGGGCGCAACCTCGTTTATTGGTAAAAAAATTAAATCTTAATTCCTTTAATGAAACAGAAAGACATGAGGCGGTAAATGAGGTGAAAGCCGGAATTGATGAAGCATACGAGATAGAGGCAAAAAGCCTTGCTTTCTTAAGCGGTACCGACCCAGGAGGCCAGGAACGGGAACAAGCCATAAAATTATTGGTTTCTTCCACCAAGGAAATATGCACTTATGCTAAATCAAAAGGAGACTTGGGAATTACACTGGAGGTTTTTGACCAAGAAATTGAAAAAAAATGTTTAATCGGACCAGCGAAAGATGCCAGGAGGGTGGCAGAGGAAGTGAGAAAGGAATTTGATAACTTTGGATTGATGGTTGACCTGTCCCATCTTCCACTTTTAGGTGAAACCCCCGCACAAGCTATTCTACCGATCAAAGATTATCTGGTCCATGCCCATATGGGCAATTGTATTTTAAAAGATAAAGGCCATCCCGGTTACGGTGACCAGCATCCCAGGTTTGGTATTAAGGGTGGGGAAAATGATGTCAAGGAACTCAGCGAATATTTAAAAGTTTTATTAGATATTGGATTCTTAAATCCAAAAAATCCGCCTATAGTGAGCTTTGAGGTAAAACCGTTGGCTGATGAATCTTCGGAAGTAGTTGTTGCTAATGCCAAGCGGGTACTAAGAGAAGCCTGGGCAAAAATTTAAAGGAGAAAATTAATCATGAAAAAAATTGGATTTATCGGTGTAGGTATTATGGGAAAACCAATGGCGAAAAACCTGATTGATGCAGGATACAATATAGTTGCTTATGATATTATTAAGGAAGCTTTAAATGAAGTAGTGGAACACGGAGCAAGTAGGGGGTCATCACCCAAAAACGTAGCAGAAAATAGTGATCTAATTTTTACTATGCTGCCGAATTCTCCTCAAGTGAAAGAAGTCGTACTTGGGGAAAATGGTGTCATCGAAGGAGTAAGGGAGGGCCAAATTTTAGTTGACATGAGTTCTATTGCGCCTTTGGCTTCCCAGGAAATTGCCAGGGAACTTGAGAAAAAAGGGGTAGAAATGTTGGATGCTCCGGTAAGCGGTGGTGAAGAAAAAGCAAAATCCGGAACACTTGCTTTTATGGTGGGAGGCAAAAAAGAAGTATTTGAGAAATGTAAAGAAATACTGGATGTTATGGGTGGAAGCGTGACTTTGGTTGGTGATATTGGTGCGGGACAAACCACTAAATTAGCGAATCAGGTTGTCGTTGCATTAAACATAGCGGCGGTTGCGGAAGCTATGGTCCTGGGTAAAAAAGCGGGAGTGGATCCCGAAAAGATTTTCAATGCCATTAGGGGAGGTCTTGCCGGGAGTAGATGTATGGAAGATAAAGCACCAAGAATGTTAAAGGGAAATTATACGCCCGGATTCAAGATGAAACTGCATTTAAAAGATCTTACCAATGTTTTTGAAACCAGTCGAAGTTTACATACTGCTATGCCCTTAACCGCTCAGGTCATGGAGATGATGCAGGTGATTATCGCGGAGGGCAATACCGAAATAGACCATGCTGGTTTGGCTTTGTTCTATGAAAAAATAAACGGTATTTCTTTAAAACAATAGCATAATTAAATATAAGATTTATATATACCCGTTAATATTTATTTTATATGATTTTAAATTAAAAAAGGGAATTAGAAATTAAGGAGGGTGTTTAATGCCAATTATTGATTCCAGGACAGGGAAAATAAAAAAAGATTATACCATTGAAGAATTAGTGGAAAAAGCAAGAGTGATGAGAGCTTATAGTATGACAGCTATTACCGCTGCCGGCTCCGGTCATCCCGGAGGAACCTTATCTATTATGGATATAGCTGCTGCCCTTTACTTAAGGGAGATCAAACATGACCCGGTGAATCCTGAATGGAAAGACAGGGATAGAGTTTTTTGGTCAGCAGGACATAAGGCACCGGCTCTCTATGCTGCCCTGGGAGAGGCAGGTTATTTCCCCATTGATGAAATGGTGAAATTAAGAAAATTATGGTCCGGTTTTGAAGGACACCCCAATCGTTTTAAATTACCAGGATTGGAACTTTCCAGTGGTTCATTGGGACTGGGTCTGGGAGTTGCTGTCGGATGTTCTTTGAACGCTAGATTAGAAAAAAAAGACTACCATACTTTTTGTATTTTAGGAGATGGTGAATTGGATGAGGGTTCCGTATGGGAAAGTGCGATGGCTGCTGCCCACTATAAATTGGACAACTTGATAGCCATTGTTGATAGAAATAATCTGCAGATTGATGGACCCACCGAAGAGGTTATGCGATTGGAATCAGTAGTTGAAAAATGGCAAGCCTTTGGTTGGCATACCCTGGAGATTGACGGCCATAATATGACCGAGATTCTTAAATCCTTTAAGAAGGCTAAAACCCTAAAAGGTAAACCAACTGTGATTATTGCCCATACGGTTAAAGGAAAAGAAGTATCCTATGCTGAGAATGTGGTCGGTTATCATGGTGTATGTCCTAAGGATGGACGAAAAGGGGCAGAATCTTTGGAAAAAGCCTTAGAGGATATTAAAGCCAAAAATTTTGATGAGAAGAAAGCAGATGCACTATATCAAAAAGCCTGTGTCTATCAGGAGGAAGTCAACCAAAAGATTGATCAAGCGATGCCCAAATTTAAGCGAGATTACTGGTGGAATAAAGCGGTAACCATGAAAGTAAAGATGGTACCAACTCGAAAAGGATTTGGAAATGCCATTGAAAAATTAGGTGAAGTAAAATCGGTGGTAGCTTTCGGTGCCGATATTACCAATTCAATCTGCATGAATCAATTTTATGAAAAACATCCGGAAAGAAAAGAACGGTTTTTCCAGATAGGTATTGCCGAACCAAACATGACCTCGGTTGCCTCCGGATTTGCCAAAGAAGGTAAAACTGCTTTTATCGGTTCATACGGGGTCTTTGTAACCGGCAGAAATTGGGACCAGATCAGGACGACCGTTTGCTATAATAATTTTAACGTAAAAATTGCCAACGCCCATGCCGGATTATCGGTAGGTCCTGACGGGGCAACGCATCAAGCTTTAGAGGAAATTAGCAATATGTATTATCTGCCCAATATGCACCTCATTGTACCGAGTGATGCTCTGGAGACCGAAAAAGGAACCCTGGCTGTAGCCAAAATTCAAGGTCCGGCAGTGATCAGATATGCCCGAGAAGCTACCCCCATTGTTACCAAAGAGGATACACCTTATACCTTCGGCAAAGCCAATGTTATCCGTTTCAGAGAGGAAAAGGAAGACTTTGTTGATGCCTTTGAGACCAAATTAGCATCTCATTACCCATCTGAAAAAGAAGATGTTTGCATTATCACCTGTGGACCCATGGTGGCAGAGGCTATGCGGGCAGCCTATATCCTAAAGAAAGAATATAACCTTGAAACCAGGATATTAAATATTCACACGGTCAAACCCCTGGATAAAGAGAGTATTATTCAAGCAGCGGAAGAAATCGGGCTGGTAATGACGGTGGAAGAACACCAAAAGGGTGGGTTTGGAAACATTATTGCCGGTGTGATAGCCGCTGGTAAAAAGTATAAGACTCCCTTATTATTGGAAATGATGGGCGTGGAGGATCAATTTGGTTTATCCGGTGCCCCCTGGGAGCTGCTTAAGACTTTTGGGCTTACTGCCGAGCATATCGCCAAAAGGGTGAAAACATTAAGTGAAAAGAAATAAATAAAAAAGGAATGATTAACATGAGTGTTAAAAAGATGACTATTACAACCGAAGATCTTAAAGTGGATGCCAGTTTAAATGATAGCAAAACTGCGCAAGATATTTGGGATGCACTCCCTATTGAAGGCAGGGTAAATACCTGGGGTGATGAGATTTATTTTTCCATACCGGTTGATCTTGGATTGGAGAACGCGAAGGCAGTAGTTTCCGAAGGTGATTTAGGTTATTGGCCGCCTGGTAATGCTTTTTGTATCTTTTTTGGACTCACTCCGGCAAGCCAGGGTGATGAAATTAGACCGGCCAGCCCGGTCAATGTATTCGGAAAGATAATCGGAGAAGCCAAAGTCTTTAAAAAAGTCAGATCAGGTGCAAAAATTATCATTGAAAAGGGTGAATAATGGTTAATAGAAAATTAACCTATAGCTTATAGCGCATAGAGGTTTGAGGAATAATTGCGGGGAAAAATATGAATACTAATAATGCGAAAACATTCCTCTTTTCAGTTGGTAGTTTATTGTTTTTATGTTATTTCCATGAATCTGGGGTAGATACTGTGTTAAAAGTCAACCCGCAAACTCTCCCTTAGACACTGTATTTTATTGTAAATATTTTAAAGAATCTAGACAGCCATATATTCTGTCTTATCTCTATACATAGCATGTGCTATTAAGAGTATCTTTCTCATAGAAGCAATTATCGCTAACTTTTTAGGTTTATGATGAGCTAATAATCTTTGATAAAATATTTTTATTTTTTGATTATGTACGGTGGCACAAATGGCAGGCAAATAGGATACTTTACGGTATATTGCCTTACCGTTTTTACTGATCTTTGCCCTACCCCTCACCGAGCTTCCAGATTCTCTTTTGGTAGAATCAAGTCCTACCAAAGCGGTGATTTGGGCCCGGTTAGTACCTTGATAAGTTTTAAATAGAGTAAGTAGGGCAATAGCCATCTTTTCCCCTACACCAGAGATAGTAAGCAACCTTTCATAATCTTCTCTTAAGTTTTGGTTTTGCCTAATGTATTCTAAAATATCATGAAAGATTTTATCTTCTAACTTTTGTGCCCGTTTTAACTCTTTCTTTAAAAGACTGACCAGCTTCTCATCTCTTAGACTTTCCAGGTGATTAGAAATAGCTACTCTCTGTTTTACGGTAAACTCATAACTAGTAAGATAACTGGATAAGACCTTGGTCTGTTGGTCTATCTTGGGTACCTTGATGTCCTTTGAATCAATTAGCCTATGAAATTGATAGAGAATTCGAGCATCAATCTTATCGTCCTTAGGGCGTATACCTAAACTTCGGGCAAAGCTATGGCTCCTCTTGGGATTTACGATATAGGCCTTGATACTGTTTTCAGCACAGAATTCCTTTAGTTTAAAAGAGTATATGCCGGTTGGCTCAAAGATGATTACTAGATCTGAAAAGTTTTTGTATTTTCCTTTCAGGTATTTTTTAAAAGGTCTTAAGCCTTCTTGATTGATAAATTTTAGGTCTTTTTTACCGTTAAATACTGATAAGTCTTTCTTTGAGACGTCAATTCCGATATAATACATGATGAAACCTCCTAATGGTTTTTAGGAGAGTTTGTGTTGGGTCGCCCTTCTATAACTTAACCTTGTGGGAACCCAAGCTGAAAGACTTTGATCTTTCGCTTCTGATACTGTTCAAGATTGTAGGAGGGCGGTCCATCTACTCAACGAGCTAATCATTAAAAGATGATTGCTCCAGGGGTCGGATGACCTAATCAACTACAAACTCTTCCAGTATCATACTAACATATTTAGTTGATAATTTAGATATTCTTATCGTACAAGGGGTCGGATTTATCCGACC
>DSEL01000168.1 GCA_011056645.1 Candidatus Atribacteria bacterium | reverse complement strand
CCATTCTCTTAAGTATTTCTTTTTTCTGTGTAAGTTGAATTTTTCTTTTGCCAAAACAGAATTAATATAATAAGAATAAATAAGATATTCTGTTGCTGGAGCTAACCAGGTTTCCAATCCCTTTTTTTCAAGCTTACTAATAATATATTGATTTGCTTGCTCATGAAGCCTTACAAAAAACTCACCAGCTATGCCTATCTTTGGTTTTTCTTCATTCGTTCTTTTAACTTCAGAAAATTCACTTTGAGCTTTTCTTAGGATTTCTTCAATAGGAGATAGTTTTGTATCAAATAAATTATAAAAAAATGCCTTTCCAATATTTAAAAGTGTTTTCATTTTTCCATGATTAGTTTTTGAATCTGCTAAATAATCAAGAAGACTTTTCACATATTTATCATAAATCTGATCTGAAGCTCCTGTATTAACCTCATATGGTCTTGTGTGCATTCTCATTTTTTCAAGCTGGTCCACTGCAGTTATACCAGACCATACTTTGATTAGTAAAGACAAGCCAAGATTGAATTCACTATCCACTTCGCCCCCGGTTATTATATCAACATCTATTCCCTTTTTCTGAAATAAAAGAGATTCCAAGCTGGCATACTGCCCTAACCTGCAGGGGCCGCAATCGGTTGTTGCCTGAAAAAAAGCAAACTTTTTCTGGTCAAACTCTGGTTTTTGCATAAAATTAAGCATAGCCTCTGTCGTATGTAGATAAGGGGTGCATACTAAGCCGCAGGTACAGCTTCTCGCTCTTTCTAAGGTTTCATCAGAGCTTACTTCTAAAACCCTTGATTGAATTCCATAGGCATTAAAAACAGCAGATAATGCGTCATTATGTTTTGACATGGGAGGGAGCAAAAGAATTTTATTGCCTTTAATCTCATTAAGACCTTTTAATTTAACATTAAATACTTTACTTTTTTGCTCAAACCCTATTCCCAGATAAGATTTAACTGTATTGAAAAACGCTTGTAATCTGGTATCAATTCCAGCATCACCGGTATGCTCATCCATTTCAATGGTTAAAAATGGTTTTTGTGTTCTACATCTCATTTGTTGGTTTATTTGCGCATCAGGACCGCAGGCAAAATAGGTAATATCAATTCCAAATAGATTTCTATTTGCATTTAATAATTCAATGGCAGTTAGTTTATTTTGTCCTTGAACCCAGTACATTTTTGGCATTTGTTTAGAAATATCTATCGAACCTATAGGAGTAAATTCAAGGGGTATGGCCAAATAACCAGCATCTAAAATTTTATTGACAATATCATTATTTACATTTGCGTCATAAGCTGTGTACGGTCTTGCCATAACTAAAAAAATAGGTTCGTTATTTTTACATTTCTCTTGAATAGAATTAAAAATATCTTTTGTTTTATTCTCAATTTGCTTATCAAACTTTATTTTGTTTACTAATCCCTCTTTAAGTGCTGATCGAACATTTTTTGTGTTATAGCCCATTTTTGCTATAGTTTTCTTCATCTGATCCTCAATATGGTTTAATCCCCAATCGAAAAATAGTGAAGGAGAAAGTAAATTGTTTTGAATGAGGCCTTCTGTTATCAGTTTTGGGGCAGATTTTATGAGATCTGGCGTAGACTGTGTCCATAGACAGGCGACAGAATACTTATAACCGCTAGTTGGTTTTCCGGTGTTGGCAATATGGGGAATAAAAATATAATCAGCACCTTTTTTTAGAAGGTCATCCACATGACCATAGGCTACCTTAATAGGAAAACAATATTCTGCTGGTACTATTTCCAGACCGCGATTAATTATTGTTCTATTCGTTTCATCAGAAACAATGGTCTCTATGCCCAAATGATTAAAAAAAGGGATAAATAAAGGGGAGAAATCATTAAATAACAAACCTCGAGGAATTCCCACTCTCATTTACATGTATCCTCCATTATTTTTTGTCTTTCTTTAAATAAGTTAGGCGGTTTTATTTTTTTATCATCTTTTTTTGCGCTATATCTTTGACATCTGTCACCTATAAAATAGAAGATTTTTTCCTTTCCTTTAATTTCCGCCCGGGTTATGTTGCAGTCATTTCCACAACTTTTGTTAACACATTCATAAGGTCCTATATGATATCTTAGGTTTGATATTTCTTTAAATCCTCTAAAGTTACCTGAATTAGAGGTATCATAGGCATATTTTGCTGCACCTATTGCTCCGGTTATATGCGGCCAGGGAGGGACAACAATTCCTTTTCCTAAAACAGTTTCAAGGGCAGCAACCTGTCCAAGATTAAAGGCAGTAGCACCCTGAAAAACAACCTTTTCTTTTATTTCAAGGCCGCTAACTACCTTGGCTAAATAATTTCTTGCCGTGGCTAAAGTAAGTGCTGCACATAAATTTTCTAAAGATACATTATTTTGTTCGTATTTTATTATTGACTGTTCTGATAAAACCGCACAAGTGTTATCTATATCAGGGGGATTTTTTGCTTTTAAGGCAATATCTCCAAAATCTTCTATTTTAATACCTCTACGCATGGCATACTTTTCCAACAATGCTCCGGTTCCAGCAGCACATGCATTATTCATGGCAAAATCAACAACCACACCCTGATTGATATTAATAAATTTTGAATCTTGTCCACCAAATTCAATAATGCTAAACTCTTTTTGAGGATATACTGTTGTTATGCCTGTAGCCTGCGCAGTAATTTCATCGACAATATGTTCTTTGGAGGCCCCGACTATAAAACCGGTAAGTTGCCTTCCACTTCCTGTTGTGCCTGCCGCCACTTTCTTGATTTTATATTCCCGTTCAATAACTTGATTATATACTTGGTTTATTGCATCTATAGCTGCCCCAACAGGGTCTATTTCTGTTCTTCTATAAAAATAAGCAAGTAATCTAAAGTTCCCATCTGTAAGTTTACCTATTAATGCCGCCTTTGTACTAACCGAGCCAATATCAATCCCTAATCCAGCTAAGGGAATGTTTGCACCGTAAGGCCAATCTTCTTTTGATTTCATAATTTGGGATTTTTTGAAGATTAATGGACCTTGTGACTTATAGCTAAAGGGTATAGTTAATTTTTTCTCTAATTTTTTTATAATATTATTTATATTAACCTCTTGAGCATAGATTGCCGCACCTATTGCACCTATATATAATCCTTGTTTCGGAATAATCATTCTATCTGAAGATAGATTACAAAAATTAATAAGATACTTGACAAAAGCCTTACTAAGTGAGAGACCTCCAATAAGAATAACTCTACCTTCAGGTAACATTCCATTGGAAAGGATGCTTTTAAAACTATCAGCAGAAGCTTTATAAAGTGAGGCTGCCAATACCTCTTTTGGTGTTCCTTTTTGCTGCTGGTGAACCACATCAGATTCACGGAAAACACCACATTTCGCAGAAAGCCTTATGGTTCTTTCAGTTTGATTAGCTATATTAGACAATTCCTCTATTGAACCATATTTAAATCTTTTTGCCATATGCTCAAGTAACAAACCTGAGCCAGCACCACATTTATTTTGTAAATAATGTTGTTCTAAAATTATCTTTTCACTATTTTTATCTATTCCAAATTCATAACATCTCTGGTTTGAAGCTCCAACATCAATAACTGAAAATTTTTCATTTTCCTTAATGTTTAGTCCAAGATAGGAAATACCACCTTTAGCTGCAATTGATTCATTGATTAAATGTTTTTCGTCTAAAACATCCGATAAAGAAATTGAATTAATCCCGGTTACACCGAGATAGGCTTCGTTGCCAAGTTTTATCATAATTTCATCCAATATTTTCTTAAATGTAAAGTTTGGTTTTCCTTCTAATTTTTTTAGGTAAAAAACCATATTTTTCCCATCTATGACAACTGCTTTAAGGTTATTGGAACCAATATCTATCCCAACTTTTTTCATATTAGAATTATTTTCTTTAATTTCCTTTCTAAAAGATCTTTTTGTAAATTTTCGAATTTAATATTGGAACACCTGTTTTTTTAACTTATTTGGTTACTAACTTATTTATCTTATTTTGTATCTTTAAAATTACTTTATTTTCGTGATCTTTATCTAAATCTATCCATTCAACATCTTCTAATTTATTTTTAAACCAGGTCATTTGTCTTTTGGCGTAATGACGGGTTTCTATTTTTACTAAATCAATAGCCTCTTCTTTGCTATATACACTGGTGAGATACTTATAGATTTGATTATACCCTAAACCCTGCATTGAATTTAAGTCTTGTTTATAACCCATGTCTATTAAACTTTTTACTTCTTCGATAAATCCCTTTTTTATCATCTGATCAGTTCTCAAATTAATTCTTTGATAGAGATTCTCTCTATCCCTTCTAAATCCGATAATTTGGTAGCTAAATTTTGTATTAATAACAGAAGATTCTTTTTGTAGGGAAGAGATGGTTTTACCGGTAGACTTAAAAACTTCCAGAGCTCTAATTGTCCTTCTTAAATCATTGGATTTAATCTTTGAAGCAGATATCGGATCTATTGCGGCTAATTTATTATGTAAATAGTTTTTACCGTATATTTTTGCCTCTTCTTCCAGGGTTTCTCTGTACTCGCTATTCTTGGCAGGTCCTGCAAAAAGAGGATAAATGATTGAAGAAATATAAAGACCGGAACCACCCACTAATATCGGTATTTTGCCTCTCTTGAAAACATCTTGTATTATTTTTTCAGCTAACTTGCTGTACTGGCTTGCGTCAAAATTCTCTGCAGGGTCAACAATATTTATCATGTGGTGTTTTATGCTATTTAATATACTTTTATCAGGTTTAGCAGTTCCTATATCCATATATTTATATATTTGCATTGAATCGGCAGATATTATTTCAATATTAGGTACTTTCTGAGCTAATTTAATAGAAATATCTGTTTTACCTACTCCGGTGGGACCTAATAAAATAAGTAAATTATTATCTTTATTATTCATTTTTCAATTAGTTCTCCGTATAAAGTCCAGGGGCTTGAGTTTATTGTTTTAATTTTAACTAATTTTCCCAATAAATCTTTTTGACTGGTGAATACCATGGTTTTATTGTTATCTGTTCTTCCGGAAAATTGATTTGCAATATTTTTTGTAGATTGTTTATCCACCAAAATTTCGAATGTTTTTCCTTCAAGTCTTTTATTAATCCTGGCGGATATTTCCTTCTGTAAATCAATGAGTTTCCATAATCTTTCTTTTTTGATCTCTAAAGGAATTTGAACCGGGAATTGTGAAGCAATCGCATTTTCTCTATTAGAATAAATAAAAGTATAGGCTTCGTCAAATTGTATTTCCTTAAAAGCATTTAAAGTATCCATAAAGTCCTCTTCTGTTTCTCCGGGAAATCCCACCATAACATCGGTAGTAATGGCAATATTGATTATTTTATTTCTAATTTCTTTAATGATATTCTTATAATAATTTATATCGTATTTCCTATTCATCATTTTAAGTATTTTATTTGAACCGGACTGAATAGGTAAGTGGATGTGTTTGCAGACTTTCTTGCAGTTTTTTATGACCTTTATCAAATCGAAAGAAAGATCTTTGGGATGAGAAGTAGTGAATCTTATTCTTTCTATGCCCTCAATTTTATTTAATAATTCCAATAATTTGGGAAAACTAATAGATTGTGCAAGATCATTACCGTAGGAATTGACATTTTGACCTAATAAAAATATTTCTTTATACTTCTTTTGGGCTAAATTATTTACTTCTGATAAGATTTCTGAAACTTCCCTGCTCTGCTCTGGACCTCTGGTGTAGGGGACCACACAGTAAGAGCAGTAATTATTACAACCCCTCATTATTTGAATCCAGGCAGATATTTTACTTTCCCTTTGAATAGGAAGGTGATCCAGACTAAATTTGGAAGTATGGTCACAATAAATATATTTATTACTGCCATATTTAATATTATTGATCATTGTTTCTATATTATTGATTTGGGAAGGGTTGAATATTAAATCAACGAAAGGAGCTCTTTCAAAGATATTTTCTTTTTCCTTTTGAGCCATACATCCACAAATACCTAAAATTACATCCGGATTAGATTCCTTTATTTCTTTTATCTTTCCAATTAAACTAAATATTTTCTGCTCGACTTTGGCTCTAACACAGCAAGTATTTAATAATATTAAGTTGGAGGAAAAAATATCATTGGTAGTCGAATAACCTAATTTTAATAATTGACCAATGATATATTCTGAATCGTTAACGTTCATCTGGCAGCCGAAAGTCTTAATAAAGACTTTCGGCTTATTTTGAGTTAAATGCTTCATAAATTATGCCCACAGTAAAATGTAATATTTTAAGCTTAATTTTATACTTTTATAATAGTATCTTATATTTTTAAAGAAATTGAATTAATCTTTACCCCAAAAATCGTCTGCTTCCTTTTCCATCTTTGTTAGTCTGGTATAATAATCAGGAAATTCATTCAAGTGCGCTAAGGCAATTTTTCCGGTCGTTAAAGGGTTATCATCTGTAACGTTTGTCGCTGGATTGATCAAACCATGCTCTAATTCCACATCCATACCCATTCGAAATTGCTCTAAATCAAATTTATCCCAGGTAATACCTAATTTTTCGCCAATTTTTTTTGCATCATTTTCATTAAAGTGTTTTTTATTTCCCATTTTTTACCTCCTTTATTAAATTTTTACTAACTAATTAGTTATTCATAATAAATTTAATTAAAATACTTTTATCTAATCTAATCACATACAAAACCTAAAAATCACCTAAAAAATTAAACTGCATAAAAAATTAAGGAGGTAATTTTTGATTAAACTACCTCCTTAGTGTTAAATTTCGTTATCTATTTTCATAATAAACACTTATCTATTTTGCATATTCTACCGAGCGGGTTTCTCTAATAACCATCACTTTAATCTGGCCGGGATAATCAATATTCTTTTCCACTTTTTTTGAGATATCCCTGGAAATCTTTTTTGCCGTATAATCATCTACTTCTTCCGGATTTACGATTATTCTTATTTCTCTTCCTGCTTGTATAGCAAATGCTCTTTCTACACCTTCAAAAGAATTAGCAATTTCTTCCAATTTTTCAAGTCTTTTTATATAGGTTTCTAACATCTCACGACGAGCCCCGGGACGGGAAGCAGATATAGCATCAGCAGCTTGAACTAAAACTGCTTCAATGCTTTTAGGTTCTACATCTGAATGGTGAGCAGCAATCGCATTAATAACTTCGGGACTTTCACCATTTTTCTTTGCAATTTCAGAGCCAATTATTGCGTGAGCCCCTTCTATTTCATGATCAACCGCTTTCCCAATGTCATGAAGTAGACCTGCCCTTTTTGCTAATTGAGAATTTACCCCAATTTCTGAAGCCATAATTTCAGATAGATAAGCAACTTCTATGGAATGTTGTAGGACATTCTGTCCGTAACTTGTGCGATATTTTAGCTTCCCCAACAAATTAATAAGTTTTGGATTTAAATTTTTTATATTTGTATCAAATACTACCTGTTCTCCTTCTTCTTGAATCTTGTTGTTAACAATTACTTTGGTTTTTTCTATTATTTCTTCAATTCTTGCTGGTTGTATACGGCCATCGGTAATTAGCTTTTCTAAAGATAGTCGAGCTACTTCTCTTCGTATAGGATCAAACCCCGAAATAATTACTGCTTCCGGAGTATCATCTACTATTAAGTCAACCCCACTTAACATCTCAAATGTTCTGATATTTCTGCCTTCCCTCCCTATTATCCTTCCTTTCATGTCTTCATTGGGTAACGGTACAAAAGAGGTAGTTGTTTCGACAGTATGGTCAGCAGAATATCTTTGAATCGCTAGTGATATTATGTTTCTGGATTTTTTATCTGCTTCAACTTTTGCCTGTTCTTCAATCTCTTTAATCATCTTACCGGTTTCATGGGCGAGTTCTTTTTCTAAATTGCTAAAAAGTTCTTTTTTGGCTTCTTCTATACTCATATTTGAAATCTTTATCAATTCATTTTTTTGTTCTAAGTATAAATCATTGATTTTTTGGATATTATTTTCGAGTTCCTTTTCTTTATAATTTATTGATTTTTCTCTTTTTTCAAGTGATTCTATTTTTTGAACCAGGCTATTACTTCGGTTAATTAAGCTATTCTCAAGCCTCTGCATTTCAACTCGCTTTTGTTTGATTTCTATCTCAACGTCTTTTTTAATATTATAAGCCTCTTCTTTTGCTTGCAACTCAGTTTCTTTCTTTAAGGAATTTGCTTCTCTTTCGGCGTTTTCTATAATATTCCTAGCGCTTATCTCTGCTGATGAAATCTTTGCTTTGGCAATATATTTAGCGAAGAAATAACCTATGATTAAACCAATAAAAATGTTTAGAATAATGATATAGTAAATTCTAATATTACTTCACCTCCTAATATTCAATTTACAAGGTACGTAGATATAATTTAATTTAAATAACTTTTTAAATAATCAACAATGTATTTATCAAGAATTAGAAACCGTATAAATTAGATAAGAGATTATAAAAAATGCCATATTTGTTTAAAATATTTTAACCTGTATAGATGAAAAAGTCAAATTGACAAAAGAAGGTATTGAGTATTTAGTATCAAGTATCGAGTTAAGAAAGAGAAAAAAAGCTAGTAAATTTTTATACTAAGAAATTTGCATCTTATAAAAATAGTAGAATCCGAGAATCAGATAAAATTCATATTGAGTATAAAATAAAGTAACCAGTAATAAGTAATCTGTAACGAGCACCTCTTTTTATAATTTTAAGCTTAATCTTATTACCCATTAGCTATCACTTATTACTGTATTTTTATTGTTTAGTTCATCGTAAATATTTCTGGAAATTTCTATTGAAAAACCTCTTCTTAACAAATAATTATATATTTTTTTGGGATCGACCTCAATATTTTTTATTTTAGATGAGACAATTTTATCTTGAATAAGGTCTCGAGCTAAGGTTAATTCATCTATTTCTTGGTAGGTTTTTTCTATTACTTTTTGAATGATATCCTCTTTGATCCCTTTCATTCTTAGCTCTTTATTTAACTTATACCTACCTATAGGTTTGTTTTGTAATTGGAATTGTGTCCACATCTCGGCAAAAAGTTCATCGTTAATATAATCATTATTCTCTAACCATAAAATAAGATAAGCTATAATCTTTTTCGAATAACCTTTGTACTGTAATTTTTTAGATATTTCATATCTGCTATAAGCTCTACGAGATAGAATCTTTAAAAGATATTCTTTACCTCTTATGATCTCATCTTCCGAAATGATTTTTTCTATCTCTTGATTAGTCAATTCTTTGCCAAGGCTAATATCAAGAGATTTAATTATATTTTCATTGATTTTGTATTTGGCCTTATTATCAAGGCAAATAATTATCTTGCTGATATCTTTTTTATCATACTTTATAGAGGTAATTTTACCTATTTTTTTGGACCCTCTTCTATATTAATTTTTTTGTCGACCCCAGCTGCTTCAAATATTTTGTTTTCAATTTCTTGTGCAATTTCAGGGTGTTCTTCTAGATAGGTTTTACAGTTTTCCCGTCCTTGGCCGAATTTTATATTATTATAAGATATCCAAACTCCCGATTTTTGTAATATATTATATTTAACACCAAGATCGATAATATCCCCTTCTTTGGATATTCCTTTGCCAAAAATTATATCAAACATGGTTTCTTTGAAAGGAGGGGCTAACTTATTTTTTACCACTTTTACCTTCGCGGTAATTCCCACATCATTTTCATCTTTTTTAATAGTGGCCTTTCTTCTAATATCCATTCTAATAGTAGAATAAAACTTGAGAGCTCTTCCCCCAGGTGTTGTCTCAGGATTACCAAAAAAAATGCCTATTTTTTCTCTAATTTGGTTTACAAATACAGTTGTGGTCCTTGATTTGCTAATAATTGCGGTTAGCTTTCTTAATGCCTGGGACATTAATCTTGCTTGTAATCCCATATAGGAATCTCCCATATTACCTTCTATTTCTGCTTTAGGTACTAAGGCAGCTACTGAATCTACCACAATAACATCAACAGCATTACTTCTAACTAAAGATTCGGCTATTTCTAAGGCTTGTTCACCAGTATCGGGTTGAGAAATAATTAATTCATCTGTATTAACTCCAATGTTTTTTGCATAGATTGGATCTAAGGCATGTTCAGCATCGATAAAAGCAGCGATACCATCATTTTTTTGAGCTTCAGCGATAATATGTAAAGCAAGTGTAGTCTTTCCGGAAGATTCAGGACCGAAAATCTCTATTACTCTTCCCCTTGGAACTCCACCTATTCCCAGAGCGATATCAAGGCTTAGTGAACCGGTTGAGATAGTGTTACTTCCAGATACTTTTGGGCGGTCTCCTAATTTCATAATAGATCCTTTTCCAAATCTTTGCTCAATATTTTGCATCGCCACATTTAATGCTTTTTCTCTTTCCGGGTTCTTTTGTTGTATTTTGTCAGTCATTTTTTAGTTTACTCCTTTATATTTCTTTTTTATGAAAAATTTACCCCTCTATTTATTATTCTATTGCATCAATAAAGGGAATTGGGCGGTTAGATTATATATTGGCCCATTCGGTGTTAAATTGCTTTCCATGAGATCAATACTATCAATCGTCTGTGAAAGATTATTTACCTGAATTCTTTTGATTATTTGAATAAAATCAGTCTTGTTTTGAATAAACTTTGCCCTTCCGATGGTAATGTGACCGGAAAAATCTTTGTCTTCACGAGGAAAGCCATTATTCGATAAATTATCTTCTACTTCATTATAAATCATTTCTATCTCGCTTAACCCTTCTTTAATTCCCACCCATATTATTCGAGGCATCTGATAACTGGGGAATATTCCTATATGAGAAGATAATTTAATAACAAAAGAATGGTGTCGGATGGCGATTTTTTTTAATATCGATTTTACTAATTCCCTTTCTTTTAGCGAAATGTAGCCTAAAAATTTCATTGTGAGGTGCAAGTTTAGTTTTTCTACCCATTTTATTTTGCTTTCTGGGATAGATAGGATAGCTTGAATAGAAGCTAAATATTCTTTTATCTCTGGATTTAAATTTATGGCAATAAATGCCCTTGTTTTCACCAAATTATTTTAGTACATTCCTTCTTTTCTTTTGTTTAAAATTGTGTAAAAGCTTATCAAATCCACTGTTGTTGCTTGAGACAATATTTTTGAACTCTTTTAATTGTAATTTATATTTTTGTCTAACTGAAATTAAAAAATTCATATATTCGCTGGTCTTGTAGTTGGGATAGGTGTATTCACAAGGAACAAACGATTTCCTTATAAATCTAAGTGTAATTTCAGCATATATCCCTTGATTAAGATAGATTCTGGATGGTCCATTTTTTGTGCTGGCT
>DSEL01000167.1 GCA_011056645.1 Candidatus Atribacteria bacterium | reverse complement strand
TTTTGATAAACCTCGCTTATTTTTAAATCTCCATAGGGCTCCAAGATCTTTCCGGTAGGACCTATGGAAGCGGCGATAAATATTCTTTTTTCTAAATTCCTTTCTTTGTCCACTGCGGCTTTAGCTATATTTACCGCCATTTCATTTATTTTTAGTAGGTCACTCTCTCTGCCAAAACTTCTTAACTTAATTCTATTGGCTCCAAAGGTATTGGTCAGTATGATATCCGCTCCGGCTTTTATGTATTCTTGATGAATTTTTTGCACTACTTGAGCATGAGATATATTCCATTCTTCAGGGCACTCTCCCGACTTAAGACCGTAAAATTGAAGCATGGTTCCCATCGCTCCATCGAGCAACAGAATTTTTTTATTTAATTGTTCTTTTATTTCTTCTTTAATCTTCATATCTGCTTCCAAATGAAATATTTATTACCGATAAGTTATCGTTCTTGTCAGGCGTACATGTAGGAGGGAAAATTCCTCCGTCTCCTACTTTTTTCTTTTTTGTTTTCTTTACTATATACTATATGCTATATACTAAATGCTGTCTATAGTTTATGGATAAATATACCGCTTCTCAGTTTTGGTTCAAACCATGTCGATTTGGGAGGCATTAGTTTTTCTGCATCCGCTACTTTCATTAACTCTTCTATAGAAGTAGGAAATAAGGAAAAAGCTACTTTCATCCCTGCCTTTACTTTATTCTCCAACTCCTCCAAACCCCTAATCCCTCCAACAAACTCTATTCTTTGATCTGTTCGAGGGTCTTTTATTCCTAAAATAGGAGTGAGCAGATTATTTTGCAATATCGAAACATCAAGACTGTCTACTACATTATCCTCATCAAAAGTTCCCGGAATTACAGTTAACTTATACCAGCAGTTATTTAAATACATACCAAAGGTATTTCTTGCCTTTGGTCGGTAAGCACCTTCTCCGTTATATTTTTCTATATAAAACTTTTCGGAAATTTTCCGAATAAATTCTTCTTGGGAATTTCCTGCTAAATCAGCTACTACCCGATTGTAATCCATTATATATAGTTCATCATCAGGGAAAAGAACCGATAGAAAGTAATTAAACTCTTCATTCCCGGTATAGTCTTTATGCTGTTCTCTTCTTTTCAGTCCTACTTTAGTGGCTGCTGCTGCCCGATGGTGACCATCGGCAATATAAAGATAATCAATCCCCGCGAAGGATTCTACCAACTGCTCGATGATTGATTCATCATCAATAACCCAACAGGTGTGAGTGATTCCATCCTCCGAGGTAAAATCATAGACGGGGTTTTCTTCTTTAACCCATCTATTTACAATTTGTTTTATCTCCTCTTTTGCTTTATAGGTAAGAAAAACCGGACCGGCATTGGCATTGGTAAGATCAATATGATTGATACGGTCCTTTTCTTTATCTTCTCGGGTATTTTCATGTTTCTTGATCTTTCCTTGAAGATAATCATCTAACGAAACACAGACTACTAATCCGGTTTGAGCTCTTCCTTTCATTATCTGTCTATAAATATAGATCTTCTCCTGTTCATCCTGTAAATAGACTTTTTTCTCAATCAACCGATCAAGATTTTCGCTGGCTTTTTTGTACACTCTCCAGTCATAATGATCTACTGAAGGGTCTAAATCTATCTCTGCTTTATTCACGTGAAGAAAGGAATAGGAATTATCTTTTACCAACTGGCGGGCTTCTTCACTATTAAGAACATCATAAGGCGGTGAGGCTACTTTGGTAACCAAATCTGGCTCAGGTCTAAAAGCTTTAAATGGTTTGATTACTGGCATTTTTATATTCCCCTTTTAATCTAAAAATTTTCTTTGATAATAGAAATAATTTCGGCTCCGATTCTCTTTTGAGCTTCTATGGTAGATGCTCCGATATGGGGAGTTACTGAAACTTTTTCGTGATTCACCAGTTGCATATTTTTGGTTGGCTCTTCTGAGAATACATCAATTCCTGCTCCCGCAAGTTTTCCGGAATTCAAAGCTTCCAGCAAATCTGACTCATTTACTACATTACCTCGAGCACAATTAATAAGATATGCTCCATCTTTCATTTTGCTAAATTCTAAGGTACCGACCACCGGAGATTTATCTTCATTCCCCGGTATATGTAAAGAGATAAAATCAGAATCAGCTAAAAGCGTATCCAGCGAAACAAAAGAGTATTCGGGACAATCCTTGGCTGGTCCCAAGATATCATTATAGATAATTTTCATCCCCATTGCCTTAGCTTTTTTAGCTAATTCTCTTCCGATTCTGCCAAATCCTATAAGTCCCAAGGTTTTGCCGGAAAGCTCTATCCCTTTATACTGCTTTTTATTCCATTTACCTTCTCTCATGGTGATATTAGCCATTCCCATAAAGCGGGCCAAACAAAACATGTGACTCAATGCTAATTCTGCTACTGCCAAACTGCTTGCATTGGGAGTATTTCTAACTTTTATCCCTTTTGATTCAGCATAGCATACATCTATGTTATCCACTCCTACCCCACCTCGAATGATTAATTTTAAATTTCCGGTCTCAAGGGCAGAATCTATGATCTCTTTCCTAACTTTAGTTGCAGAACGTACTATTACTACATTGAAATTCTTTACTTGCACTTTTAACTCTTCAGGTTCAAAGAATTGCTCTGTTACCTCATGCCCCATATTTTTTAAGGTCTGAACAGATCTTGTATCCATTCCATCGGTTACTAATATTTTTAACATCCTTATACCCGCCTATATTCCTAAAATTTTATCAATAATGGAAAGAAGCTCTTTGATCTGGGAAAGTGTTGCTTCGGCCATATGAGCAATTCTAAAGGTTTTCTCTTTTAATTTCCCGTACCCGTTAGAAATCACATACCCTCTTTCTCCTAAAGCTTTGTTTAAGTCACCCACGCTAATCTCTCGGGTATTTTTTACACAGGTTACGGTATTAGAGGCAAATTCTTCCTGGGCAAAGAGAGAAAATTTTTCTTTAGCCCATGCCCTTACGTAATTGGCCATTTCAGCATGTCGGGCAAAACGGTTATCTAATCCTTCTTTCAATATCTTATCCAATTGATGATCCAGGGCAAACATATGAGACAAAGAAGGAGTAGAAGGGTATTGATAATCTTTCTTCTGAATATACTCATAGATCTGTAAAAGATCAAGATAAGTTCCTCTAAATTTTACTTTTCTGGCCGCCGCTAAGGCCTTTTCTGAAATGGAACATAGAGAAAGACCGGGAGGTAACCCTAAACATTTTTGACTGGAAGTAATACAGATATCGATGCCCAACTTATCCACTTCTATCTTGGCTCCACCCAAAGAACTTACTGCATCAACACAAAACAGTACTTCGGGGAATTTTTTCATTATCTTAGCAATCTCTTCAACCGGATTCATTATCCCGCTGGAAGTCTCATTATGAGTTACAGTAATCAGGTCATATTTACCGGTGGTTAAAATTTGTTCGACTGATTCCGCAGTATTAGGCAATCCCCATTCGACTTCAAATTTATCAGCAGGCACATTATTGTCTTCTGCCATGGCAAACCAACGGTTTCCAAAGTTACCGCAGGAAAATACTGCAGCTCTTTTTTGAGTACAAGAACGAATAGATCCCTCCATCAGTCCGCTGCCGGAAGAAGTAGAAAGTAAAATCTCATTTTGGGTATACATCAGCTTTCTTAATTTGTCACTAATGCCTCTCTGTAGAGTTGAAGCCTCTTTGGTTCTATGACCTATCATAGGGGTAGCCATCTTTTGCAAGGTATCTTCGGTAACATCAACCGGTCCAGGTATAAAAAGTTTTTTATACATTATCTCCTCCTTGTTTTAATTTATTTTTCAATACTCTACTCCACCTAATTTAATAAAATCTTTTTCTATCGAATTATTTTTTATCATTACAAAATTCAATTAATATATAGTGAAACAATGAACTAAATCTATCAAATAATCCTTATTTAGTCAAGGTTTTATATTTTTTGAGTTATTTACTCACTAAGAGTGCACTATCACCAAAAATGGTACTTTTTTAACTAAAATTTCCTTATTTCTAACTTTGAAAGTGGCAATTTATAGGGGTTTCGTAATTTTAAGTAGGTAAAAATAAGCCAAAAATGGAGGTTTTCCCGATTTTCCTAAAATTACTGTGCGTTTAAAAGCACTCTCCGTGTGTTTTTGGGGCTATAAGTTTTACGCTAAAAATTTCCGGATTATTGAGCTCGTTCAACCTTCTTTCTTCTGTCATCTTGCAGAAGTGATCTCAAATAAAATGGGTGTCTGACCCTATTTTCTTTCTATTTTCTCCCAAACGTATTCATTCTCTATTATGTTTTTCATATTCTCACAATCTGTGAATTTTAAAATATTGATTCCCATTCTTTGAGCAGCAATAAGATTTACTTCAGAGTCATCAATGAATAAAATGTGTTGAGGTTCTATCTTCACTTTTTTTAGGCAAACTTCATATATTTTCTCATCCGGTTTAGCGACTTTTTCTTCACAAGAAAATATTTTTGAATCAAAATAGTGAATCCAATATAAGGTCTTTATTTTTTCAAGAACATCAAATGTCATATTTGATAACAAAGCTAATTTTATTTTACCTTGAATAGATTTAATATATTCTATCGTTTCTTTATTTATATCCAACCAGCTCTTTGCATCAAATTCAATTAATCTATCAATATCCTTTGATTTGATTTGTCCACCTATTAATTTAATAGTTTTCATCCAGTATGTTTTTGCATCAATAAGAGCTGAATCATAATCCTTTCTTTCTTGTCCATAAAATGAAAAAAATTGCTGTTCCGGAATATTTAATATGTTACACATTTTATAGACAAGTTTCTTATTTTGCTTTTTGCTAATTACTCCACCATAGTCATAAACGATAGTCTTAATATTTTTCATTAAAATCCCCCATTTTAGAATAACGTCACACCTTCCGCTCATATACGATGTTCGACGAGGATAGGCTTTGGAATTTTGGCTTTAATTTTTAATTTCATGCTCTTTGTAGTTCTTTTGTATTCCTAAGTTTCATTATATTCTAAAGTGCTCCTCTTTCAAACTTCTGGCAGTTAGGACCAGCTCCTTAATTTCTGAAGGCAACCGTTCGTTTTGCCATTTTCTTTCTGCATCTACTGATTTACCTGCACTTTTCACGGCTTTCAAAGCATACAAGGCAGCTCCCAATGAATGGTCAGCCATATGAGCAGTTGCAACTGCGTGTCCAACGGAGCGAGCTACTGCTATAATAATGGGGTTTGAAGATTCCCGAGCTAGGACATGGGCACTGACAGAGGCATTTCTTGCTTCCCCTACTGCTGCTTTTTCTTCTTCCCATTCTTTGGCCACATAGAGTGCCTTAATTAACCGCTGATCAATATTATCATCAATCATTGATAATACGTGTTCTGAACATCCCCTTGCCCATCTCATCAATTGACGATGATGATCTTTGGTGAGTGGTCCGCCACGATGTACGGCAACAAATCGTTTATCTCGCATAATGATTGCTCCCATAATAAGAAAATTTTCTTCACTTTATTTAAATTTATCCCTGCCCATTTGTATTTATACCCGTCAATCTTTAAAGTCCATTTTAATGTTTCATCAAAATGATGTTGCTGATTCTTTTAGCTAAAGCCATAATGGTTAGCATAGGAGGATTCCCCAGCGAGGAAGGAAAAAGAGATGCGTCTGCCACATAGACGTTTTCTGGCAAACGCGGATTGTGAAATGAGCCGGCTTCATCTGGCGTCAAAGGCAGCATACCTCCCGGATGACCCGCATTGAGTGTCCCGAGAAAGGCATTATCCGGGTTTACCCCAAGTTTTGAAAATATTTTTTTGCATTGATTTACACCCTGGTCAAGTTTTTGTCTGTCTTTATCGGTTAATATCTTGTTTTTAGGGGTGCCCTTTTCCGTATCGGCGAGCTTAATCAGGAGGCTGAGAATATCTTTTCCGGGTATTCTCCATTTTTTATTGAAGAAAAAACTAAGCTGGTCAAAATAGGGAGAAATGATGTATCCGTCCATCTGCACGGCAAAAGGCATGGATATTTCCTTGTTTTGTAGGGCGTCTGTATATTCTACGGCCACACAAAGAACAGGATCAACAAAGAGTGTTTTATCAGTCTTAATCCCTGAATTTTCAAGAATGACGGGAGTATTGAATCCCCCAGCAGCGACAATGACCAGATCGGCAGTCAAGAGACCATGGTTGGTAGAAATACCTGTTGCCCTATTATTTTTAATATATATTTTTTTTACCACGCAATGATCAATAACCACCGCGCCTTTCTTCACAGCTTGGGAGACAAATATCGAAGCATCCCATTTTACGCCATAACTGCAACCCAGGGTGCAATGGCCGCAATTACGACATTTTCGGTAATGACCGGCTTTCGGGATGGGAAAGGGGTTCAGACCTTCTGCCGCGCAAATCTCGTAGAGCCTTCGCGTAGCACCCCTCCACAGATGCTCATGGTCGGCGGAGATGGTAATTTCATGATGAAGCTCTGAGAATTCCTGGTCAAGTTCGATGCCGATTTTCTTTAGACCGGCATCAACTCGTAAAGCATTGCCGCAGGTTAAAGTGGTCGTTCCCCCGATGCCGACCGCGTTGACCAGTGTCATATGATCTTTCGTTTTAGAGATCCGGTATGGTGGAAATACCAGCGGAATCATTTTTTCTGTAAGAAAAATATTCGCGCTTCTGAGGTGTTCCAGAAAAGGAAGGTTAAGGCCGAAAGGTTTAAAAGAACCGCCGGCCTCGATTAAAGTGACCTGAAATTTTCCCTGAAGCTCTTTTGCTACCGTAGCCCCGCCGGCGCCGGATCCAATAATAATGACCTTTTTCATTTCGAAATCACCGCCCGGCAGCATGAACAACCTTCGGTGATGCGTTGATAAAAAGACATTTTCAAACCTCCGGAGAGTCCCGCAATTAGACCCGAATCAAGGGATGAAATCAGGGAGCAAATTTCCTCAGAATAAAATCCGCTGAAAAAACACTTTTTAATCACGATCTCCCCATTCTGCCCGAATTCAAGGTCGATCTTCAGCGCTTTATAGATCAGCCGCGTGGCAATATGAAAATCACGGTCATTTTTCAGGTTTAATTCGTTTCTCAAGGATACGCCCATCTCGCGCGCTCCGGCAAACAACCCGGCTTTTACCCCTTCAACCAATCTTTTATTTTTCAATATTACTTGCACCTGATTTTTCGAGAATTCTGCATATCTTTCTAGAAGTGCATCGGGGCTTTCGGACTCAGCCGGTAAAACCGCTGCGGGTTTCACGCCGAAGGTCTTTGCCGTGACCCTGAAAAGTTCCGCCGTTTTTCGTTTCCTGTAGAAAGCTGGAAGGTAAAATTGTGACAAAAACAGTTTGATATTCATATTTTTATTTTAAGATACAAATATATCGCGGCAGTTCCAATCAGTCCGTCTACCAAAAAATTGGCAAAATAAATGAGGTAAAGATTATCTCTGAAAATCAAAAAGAGAGACAACAAGGAAGACGCTATTTTGGCATTCGCAAGGAGGAGTAGAAACAGAGGATTTTCAGGATTCCGAAATATCTGACAGGCAATAAAAGTCACGACATACATGTATCCGACCGATAATATAAGGAAAAAACCCGGAAAAACGACGGGAGCCCGATTCAAGTGAAATGCCGGTGAGAGAGAATTAAAAAACGAGAGAACTCCCTCGGGCGTCAAAAAAAAGACAACCCCGACTATAGCGAATGTGATGGCACAGAAAAAGCCGAACAGTCTGACGGTTTTTTTCATGATTTATCTCCATGTATCCTGTTAAAATCCGGAATTCCTGTATGCTGGATCTCCTCAAGGATGGCGAGCGCGTCTTCGGTCGGTATGGGGGAAATATTCCGGTAGTGCTTTTTTATGACCGGATAATTTTTGTTCATAAAGCATTCCCTGTCGGGTTTGAAGTGTTTTGTCATTGTGTCAAAAATCTCCGGGAGTGGCATGTCCCTGACATTCCCGAAGGTCACGGGTACAAAGACGCAAGGGCTGACTTCTCCGAAGGCGTCAATGTAGAGCATTTTGACACCAGCGTTACATCCGAAATGACTACCGTGTTCAAAATGAGCAAGGTAATTGACCGTCATTCCGTCTTTTTTATTATATTGATCCTGTATTTTAATTAAAAAATCAATTTCATCGCGGCTGATCACGAACTCATTATGCCAGAAATATTCGGACGACGGTTTTACCTCACTGAGCCAGGCTTCATGAACGCCGAGATTCTCCAGAAACCCAAGGAACTCCAATATGCGTTCCTGGTTCATCATTTCCTTGGTCAGCACCGCTGAGATACTGGTGTGAAGGCCAGCATTTAGAAAAATTTCGATTCCGCGTAATGCCTCCTTAAATGCATTTTTATACCCACGGGTATGGTCATGAGCTTCTTCCTTGCTGCTGTCCAGGCTTATGGAAGCATAGGTCAACCCGGCTTTTTTCATCTCCAGAGCTTTTTGCGGTGTAAGTGTGCATCCGGTAGTAAACAACTTTATGGCGATATCTTTGTCCGTTCGATCTATTATCTCAACGATGTTTTTATTCAGAAGTGGTTCGCCTCCCGTAAGCCCAAGCCAGGCAACACCCATCTTACCGAGCCCATTGATACAATTGATGATGGTATCATTGTCCATGACTTTGCCGGATCGTATCTTGTTATAGCAGTAAGAGCATTTCTGCGGGCAGGCATTGGTCAGCCCGATCTGGGCATGGGAAGGTCCTGCAATATTTTTGACCAGGTGTTGGTTAACAAATTTTGTATATGCGGGGCTGTTGATCGGCGGAAGATGCGAGTGTAGTATATAATCGTTATTTATTTTTTTTATCTTGAATTTTCCGAAATACTTCAGTAAAAATAAATTTGTCCTTAGATCTACCTTAAGTAATTGCGGTGTTTTTTTTAGACTTTTTAAGAGTCCTATTATATTATCCATTTGAAAATGCTAGCCCCTCCCATTGATAACTTTTGATCTCTAAATCACAGCCAACTTGCAGCTTTTTCGGGCTATTAAGTATAATGTCCGACAACTTGCTATTGACTATCTACTCCCGGTTATTCGAGTTCCCACTATGTCAAAAAATTTGCCGGCCAATTTTTTAAATACACTTAATTTTACCGGATAATAGTAATCTGATTCGAACCATCCATTTTCCATACAGTAGGTATAATCCCGGAAATTCTCATTAAGCATTATTTTTTTGCTCGTTCGTGCCATTCTAAACAACATAAGCTCAAATAAGGATGGTGTTGGGTATTCTTTTTTTATTAATGTTGAATAAAATCTTTTGCTCTGCTTGTCAATTATCTTATCAATTTTTTTCCGGCCTTTTTCTGTCATCGGTTCAAGCGAATTTATACAACAACCTTTGACAACATTGAAACCAAATCCACCTCCAATGAAGTTGAAATATTTTACAATATTATTTCCTCCATATATTCCTTGCGCCACTATACTGGTGAATGCTTTTCCAAAAAAGCGCGGACGATGAAAAATGAATCCAAGTCTATCGAGGAATATTTTCATGAATCCAGATACTTGAAATGAATAATTAGGAGATGCGAAAATTACACCGTCTGAATCAATAATTTTTTCAATTAGTTTATCTCTATCATCTTTTAATGGACATAATTCTTCACCTTTATTCATACACAATATGCAGCCTTTACAGTTTCCCAAGTGATAATCACTTAACTGAAC
>DSEL01000166.1 GCA_011056645.1 Candidatus Atribacteria bacterium | reverse complement strand
ATATTATCCGGATGGTTCAGTTGCTGGAAAAAACATCCGGTAAACCCGGGGAAAACAATGATATCAACTTGCTCTTTTACCGCCTTTTCTAAATATTCTTTGATCTTGCCAATTAGGATTTTTTGTTTATCTATGTTTCCCCATTCGTTTTCCTTCCAATCTACTGAAGCTGCTTTCATTCTCTCTCCTCCTTAACCAAGACAAGATAGAGAGAATAAGCCAGAAGACCGCAACCGGAAGCAAATCCAACTCCGGTTTTAGCTTCTCCCGAATCTTTATCAAAGCTCTCCGACAGAAGACCATAGTCCATATTCGCATTCCTTAGCCATTTTAAGGCCAGGTTCGATAATAGGGGATTTAAGATGCTCCCGCATAATCCCAGTCCTGATGGGGTATTGGGATGGTGATCGCAAGCCAATTCATTTATCCTGGCATTTTTAAAGTAATAAGGATAATGGGGAGAATAATAATAATCTATGGTATTTTTAAATACCGGATTATCTTTATCAACAAATCTATAAAAACAGAGCATCCCCAAATTTCCGGGAGGATCATTATATAACCTGAAATTTCCCTTTCCGTTAGTAGACCATAAAAATATTTTCTTTCCTTCTATTTCCTTGACTAAATATTTATGGATCCCTTGATGAATGTTTTCTATTTTCCGATTGATCAGTCGTGCTTTTTTAAACTTACCTTTTTTTAATAAGACATCTCTCCAGTTTTGCAGCCCTCGCCAGAGAATGACATTATCAATGGTCACCAGAGGGTATTCTGCCGGGTCATCAGAAGGAAGCAAGAAAGTTTTATACAGTCCGGTACCCGGGTCGTACTCTTTTTCTATCCTTTCAAACACTTCTTCCAGGCTTCTTATTAATCTTTCATCAAAAAGAGAGTCTTCCAGGTTTTCTAAAAGAATAAAATAAGCAGCCGCTTCATCCAGTTCAAAACCGGGGTATAAAACGGTACCGTCAATATAATGAGCATGATCTCCCGGATTCTTGCTGTGCATCAGGATCATTTCTCTTACCAGATGCTGAAATAATTTAGGGCAAACCAATTTTATCGCGGGTAGAGACCACAAGAAAAAATCTCTTTCCCAAAATGCTCCGGAAACATAATAGCGGGGGCTTCTGGAAGTTAACCCCAGATATTGATCGCTCTCCATATCTTTGGCTACAGAGAAAAAATAATTAAAAAATAGATTTTCGTTTAATCTGGTTTCCAGTACGGGATCTTTAGGGTAGGGAATGGTTTTTCCCTTCAGCCACTCCAGAAATTCATCATAGATTCTTACACATCCTTTTCTTTTTAGATGAATGAGGGTGGTAGATGCGCCATCAGGATCATAGTTTACAGCTATATAAAAACAATTGTTATTCCGGCAGGGCATCTTTAAATTTAAGGTTTGTTTCCCTTCAAAGTTATCAGTTTCAAAATCTTTATCTCCGCCAAAGGCTAAGGATAGTGAAACTCCCGAAGAGAGAATATTAATAACCGGATTACCTAACCATTTATCTTTTATAATTATTTTTTCAGCATTTATCTGTTGAGAACTGAATCTTAATAAACTTACTTCTCTTAAATCAAAAACAAAAGAAATATCGATAGCTTCTGAACTTTCAAAGCTATAAATAATCCCCTTTTCCTTAAGATCGGTAAATATTCTTCCGGTGACTCTTATCCCGCCCTTTAAAAAGAAGTTTAAGCGGGGTAGATAATACTGTTCTTTAGAAATTTCTATCTTTTCTATTTCAATTTCTTTTCCTTCCTGGTAAAAATAGGGCGTAAATAAATTTGGCTCTCCTTTTAACTCTACTAAAGCTTTATTAGAAAGAGAGGCAATATTTATATTTTTAATAGCTCCGTTCTGGCAATCAATAATGGGCACACTGAGGTAATGATTCCCGGCATACAGTACTTGCTCATTTTTTATTATTTCTTCCGGCTTAGTAATAATTTTATTCATATCTTTCTTGTCAAGGGGACGGTTCTCTTGACAACGTTCTTACCGCCTTCCTGGTTTATCCTAAATAAATTAATCATTAACTATTACCTACTTTCTACCTTATCTTATCACCTGGATGTTGTCAGGAGAACCGTCCCCTTGACACACTTTAGCAGAAACAGATAGAGATTTAAGATAGATATGAGGAAATTTATATTTTCCTTCTACCCATTTAGCTTTATTTCCCAAAGCAGCGATATTTTTTAGTTCTTCCAAGGCATTACCGGCAATCATAACATCCTTAACTCTTCCTACTATTTTACCTTTTTCTATCTTATAACCCAGCTGTACATTATTTGAGAAGGCTCCGCTTATTATATTCCCCTGTCCCAGACCGAGGACCTGGTCGATAATTATCCCTTCTGAAATATCTTTAACCATATCTTGAAAAGAAACTTCTCCTTCCTCCATGATCAAGTTACTTATGCCAGGAACAGGTTCGCTTTGTATACCGCTTCTCAAACCATTGCCGGTACTTTCTACGCCAACCATTCCTGCTGTCTGTAGGTCATAATAAAAATTTTTAATCTCCCCTTTTTCTACCAAAGGTATCCTTTTCATTTCGACTCCTTCATCATCAAAAGGAGCACTGCCTAAAGCAAAATCTATAGTACCATCACTATAAAGAGTTAACAGGTCACTCCATAATTTCTTGTTTTTTTGAGAAGTTAAAGGAGAAATTTTCTTCAAGACCATCTTTCCATTTAAACCACTGATGATAGAGAGAATCAAGACCAAAGCTGCCTTAGGAGTAAAGATAACCGGCATCTTACCACTTCCTACAGAGACAATCTTTTCTCCCCATTTTAAATTTTCGATTATTTCAGAGGTTAATTCCTTAGCATTAAGATCGTCCTTTCCTGATTCAAGAGAGGAATAGACCATCAACATATCTTGTTCTTCGGTTTGCTGCACCATCAGTGAATAAGCGATGGCGGTCTTAAGGTAAGAAAAATTCCCTCCCCGGGAATTAAGATATTCTACTTCGCTAAGATCTTTTAAGATAGTGACATCACAACGCAATTTTGGATTAAAGTCCTTTATTCTCTCTATAATACCTTCACCTATCTTTACCATCTCTTCAATGCTTTTATCGACTACTTTTTCATCATATATGGCTAAACTTTTCTTTTCTTTATTCTCCTTTTTCATTTCTCCCGGAAAATCAAAAGAAGCCGTTGAACCAAATTCAGAAGTCGCAACTGCTTTTTTAACGATTAAACCAAAATCTTCATCTCCCGTAGAGGTAGAAAATCCTATTTTCCCTTTATTTATTACCCGCAATGCTTTCCCTTCACTCTCGGAAATATCAATAGATTTCAATCTGTTTACTTCAAAATTTACCGGAATAGTTTTGCTCTTTGCTCTAAATAGCTCAGCTGAATCTGTTTTTTCGCAGGCTTGCTTTAATAATTTTTTCATTTTATCTACCCCCTACTACTACTTGTTTTATCCTGAGATGAGGGCTCCCGAAAGAAACCGGTAGCGGGTTTTGACCCGCTTTTCCACATCCCCCGCCGGATTCAATTATTTTCAAATCATTTCCTACTCCTTCAATATTCAGTAGAGTAGAAAACAAATTCCCACTTAAAACCACATCCTTAACCGGCTCGGCAATTTTACCGTCTCTTATCATAAAACCTTCCCCGGCACTAAAGGTGAACATTTCAAAGGTGGTCATCCCGCCATAGCAATCCTTAGCATAAATGCCCTTTTCTATACCTGATAATAAATCTTTAAAAGCAGTATTCCCGTTTTCGATGTAGGTATTGGTCATTCGTACAATAGGCTTAAAACGATAATTGAGAGCACGGGCATTTCCGGTTGGTTCTTCCCCCATTTTAACTGCAGTCTCCCGTGAATGAAGCCTGCCTGCCAGGATCCCATTTTTTATCAGATAAGTTTTCCTGGTTTTCACACCTTCATCATCATATTTGGAAGAACCTAATAAATCGGGGACAGAACCATCATCAACCACATTAAGCTGGGGTGAGCCAACTTTCTTCCCCAATTTCATTAAACTACTCATCCTCTCATCCTCATATAGAAAATCAGCTTCACTGAGATGACCAAAAGCCTCATGGATAAAAACTCCGCTTAAAGCCTGATCCATTATCACCGTATATTCTCCCCCTTCTACCGACTGGGCTTTAAGAAGATTGATTGCTCGAGAAGCAGCTCTTTGTGCTTTAGTGGAAATCTCTTCTATTATTTTAAAACCTTTGGTACTCCCAATGCTTTCACTGGCCATTTGTACATTATCTCCCTCTCGAGCTATAGCTGTAAGACGGACACTTAAAAAGGGTTTTTCCTGTTCGATATAGCTGCCTTCCGAATTGGCAAAATAAATAGTAGAAAATCTATCCGTATAGGCTACATTAGAAGATTGGATCAGGGGATCAGATTTCATAATTATATTATTATAATCTTCCATTAAATCCTTTTTTTCTTTCAAGCTTATCTGGCGAAAATCTTTATCTAATTCCCGATGAATTATTTCTACTACCGGTAAAGTCGCTGCCAATCTGCTCTCTTCTTTTCCAATTAAACTCGCCACTTCAATTGCCTCTCGAACTTTTTCTTCCAAATCATCAAACTGATTAAAGGAAACAAATCCCCATCCACCTTTTACCAGCGCACGCACATTACCTCCTGCCTGTTGGGAACAATTTATTTTTTCCAACTTCTCTCCTTGAAAATGAATAGTAGTCGTTTCTTTCTTTTCCGCCCTTATCTCAATATAATCTGCACTGTTTTTTTTATTTTTTAAAGCTCTGTCAAAAATTTCTTTCATGTATCTTCTCCTTTAATTTAGTTAGATGGTTACTCCTTATTTTATTTTATTCTAATCTTCTTCTGACTTGTCTATATCATTTTTTAAGATGGCTTCTTCATCTAAATAAATTGACCTTTCTAACCACCAAACCCACTTACTCCATTTTTCTTTAAAATTTTTATTCTCTTCTTTGATATTTATAAAACCACTTACCTTGGCATCCATCTCGTCGGCATAATAAAGAGCTATAGCTGCCAGGATACTGGGAAGCCGGGGAGAGCCGAATTCAAAATGGCCATGATGACTTAATAAAGTATGTTTTACCATCAATTCTAAATCTTTGGGAAAATCATTCATGCACTTTATCTTCTGATCGATCATCTCTAAACTTATAGCAATATGCCCTAAAAGTTTACCTTCATCAGTATGTTCGATAACCTTATCGTAGGCATATTCTCTTATCTTACCAATATCATGAAGAATAGCCATGGTAATTAGAAAATCACGGTCTATTTCCTGGTAGAGATTACTTATAGACTCACAAATAGTTGCCACATTTACCGTGTGCTCAAGTAAACCTCCGATATAAGGCTGGTGTACTTTAGTGGCAGCGGGGGCTTTCTTAAACTTTTCCTTAAATTCTGGGTCATTAAAAAAACTCTTTAACAGATTCTTTAAGTGATCATTCTTGATAGAATCGATCTTGGAAAGAATCTTAAGCATCAATTTATCTAAATTTTCTTTTGATTGGGGTAAATAATCGGAATAATCTAAATCCAAGGGAGCAGTTTTGACGAGAGAAGAAATTGTCGCCTGAAGAGTGCCATCAATTTTCTTTTTAGTTATCTGCCCCTGAACATGGGCAAATTCAATCTTGCCCAATGTTTCTACTTTGTCACTGGAAACATCCCAGTTTATGGCTTCAATTTCTCCGGTCTTATCAGCAATTTTAAAGAACATGTCTATGGTTTTCTGGTCTTTTCTCACTCTAAACTCTATATTTTTCAGGATAAATATATCGTTAATTCTGGTATTTAAATTTAAATCAGTTATCATTTGTTTTTTAACCAAAACGCTTCACCTCTTTTTTAATATTTTCGATACCGAAATAGCTTGTTAATGTTTTCTCTCTCCATCTTTCCTTTTGGTTTCTTAACTCGATACTATCTTAAACTATTTCTTTCTTTTATTTTTTTTTGACTCGATAGTTGATACTTGATAATATATACTATATATTATCAGACTTGACAATAATTTCTATTTTCTCTATTCTATTTTCAGTACAGACTCTTTTGGCTCTCTATTGATTTTTTAATTTATTTTTTAAAATAAGCCGAAGTGGCGGAACTGGTAGACGCGCTACGTTCAGGGCGTAGTAGGTGTAAGCCTGTGGGGGTTCAAATCCCCCCTTCGGCACCAATAAGATAACATCTCCACTACCCTATCCATCTCCCATTCTTGTCCGATAGTAAATCTAATAAATTGATCCCCTAAACCAGAAAATTCATTATTCCAACCAGGTAAAGTATAAATACCATTTTCTTTTAAATATTTCCAAACTTTTTCTGTTTCTTTTTTACCCTTAAACTCTACTAAAACAAAGTTTGCTTTAGAATCATAAGCAAAAAATCCTAACTCATTTATTTGCCTTACAAATTTATCTCTTGCTTTCTCTATTTTTTGCCAGACTTCTTGATAGTAATCTAAATATTTTAAGGCTATCCCCGCAGCTTTCTCAGCGATTCTATTTACTCTGAAATGTTGACCAAAAACACTTAATTTCTCTATATTTTGGGGATTAGAAACAGCAAAACCCAAACGCAAACCTGCCAATCCAAAGTTTTTAGAAAAACTTCTGGAGATAATTAAATTTTCATATTTATCTATCAAGTCCACTACCGTCTCTTCCAGATACTCGAAATTGCATTCATCTACGACGACCATCCCTTTTGCCCTTTGCAAAATGTCAATAATGTTTTCCCGGGGAATTCTTGTCCCGGTGGGATTGTTGGGATTGCATATCCAAATTAAAGAAGCTTCTTCCAATTGTTCAGCGCTAAAATTAAGGCAATATACTCTATCATGCAAACAATTGACTAAAACTTTGGGCAACCTCTCTCTGTTTGCGCTCACTTCATATTGAGAAAAAGTAGGAATAGGAATTAAAACTTTCCCCTTGTAAACTCGGGACACTATTTCAATAACTTCATCCGAACCATTAGCTGGTAAAACATTTTCCCTCTTTATACCTACATATTCAGCTAAAATCTGTCGTAGTTCTGCGTATCCTCCACCTGAAGGATATCGGTTCATTACCTTAAGTTCTTCGAATAATTCCTTTAACATCTCTTCAGGATGAGGATATTTAAAATAAGATTGGGCTAAAAATATCTTTTCTTTTTTGCGACATTCTTTATTTTGTTTATTCTTCATTTACAATTTTTCCTTTTTTACTCTCTTTCTTCAATTTTTAAAATATTTAGATATTAATTTTCCCCATTCTTTATTAAAAATTTCTTTCATTACATCTTTCTCTTCACCTGCCAAAAAAGATGCTTCAATCGAATGATAATTAACTTTCCTTATTTCATCTAAATTGAATCCGTACTTTTGAATGAGAACTCGGTACTCATTGTTTATTGAGGTATTAAACATGGCAGGGTCATCAGAATTAATTGTGATCATTAATCCATCTTTAAAATAATTTCTAATAGGATGTTCTTTGAAGGTTTTACAAACCCGGGTCTTGATATTGCTTACTACGCACAATTCTAATGGTATCTGTATTTCTTTAAGATAATCGATTAATTGAGGATCTTCATAAGCCCTTAATCCGTGACCAATTCGTTCTGTTCCAAGTTCATTGATGGCTGCCCAAATAGATTTTGCACCATCTGTTTCGCCCGCATGAGCGGTAAGCCGAAAACCCAGCTCTCTGGCTTCCTGATAAACTTTAGTAAAAAGACCTGCGGGAAATAATCTTTCATTTCCTCCTAGGCCGATGCCTATAAGTCCCCGACCTAAATATCCAGACAATTCTTTTATCAAATTCATACCCATACGTGGACCATAATCCCTGACTATATCAACGATCAACGCACTACGAATCCCAAAGTCATTAAAAGCACTTTCCTTCCCCTTAATCAAACTTTCAGTTATTCCGCAGGCAGATAATTTTTGATTTTTGAAAGTAAAATCCCGGGGAGAATAAAATGCCTCTACATATTTTACATTTTGCTGACTCAAGCTTTGAAGAACCCGGTAGACTATTTCTTCAAAATCCTTATATTGGTTAATAAAACTGTTCTTCCATAACCAAACTTTAATAAATTGCGTAAAATTAGAATAGGTTAACCGTCTCTTCAGGTCTTCCAAATTCTTAATTGATCTATTATTCCCCCCTCTTTGGATTAAACCAAATAAAGTTTCCAGGGGAATTGCTCCTTCCAAATGAAGATGGAGTTCAACTTTGGGAATTTCCCCGATAAATATCTCTAATTTATCCGAAAGCCTTATCATATTAAGAATTCATATGCTTCTCCCTTTCAATCTTTCGCAAATCTGCTTCGCCCAAACCAAAGTAATGTCCAATCTCATGTATAACTACTCTTCTAACCGATTCCTTTATTTCTTCGTTATTTCTACATCGAACTTCTATAGGTTTTTTAAAGATGATAATCTTATCAGGCATAACATTACCATACCAGATACCTCTCCTGGGAAAGGGAACCCCTCGATAAAGCCCTAAAAGTCCATAAGGGGATTTGATCTTCATCTCCCGAAGAAGTTCCTGAGAAGGCAAATCTTCAATAGCAATAGCAATATTTTCCATCTTTTCCTTAAATTTTTGGGGAAGGCTGCTTACTGCCTCTGTTACCAATCCCTCAAATTCCTCTTCGGTTACTTTCATTTTATTTTGCTGTCTCTTTCTTTAAATTTTTGATAAATTCCTTCACTTTCTGTATATACTGGTCTCTTGCCACTTCGCGTGAGGTTAGCTCAAGCAAGGCAAGTGGAGTCTTTTTACTAAGATTTTTCATATCATTAAAAATTTTCTTGGTATCCGAACCTAATCGAGTACAGAAAAAAGCAATTTTTTTAAATTCTTCTTTGTATGAAAAAAGATAAGTTCTAACCGGAGTAGCAATATTAGAAGACCAGATAGGAGTTCCGACAATGACCAGATCATATAAAGAAGGATCGTTCTTTACCTCCTTAATTGCGGTTAATCTTCTCAAGTTAGCATCAGTACCGGCACTTAAGAATCCTACAGTTCCCTCTCTGTTTTTAGTATCAAAAATCTCTTCCTGATCGCATTTTAAGATACCAGAAATAGCCTCGGCTACTTTTTTAGTCTTTCCGCTTCTTGAATAAAATGCTACCAATATTTTCATTATAAATAACCTCAATTTCTTATTTTACCTTGAAATAATCTTTAGAGTAAAATCTTTATTTTTCTTACGGAATACCGTTCATTTTATTATATCTACGCCAATAATTGCAAAAACGCCATCCCAAATTTACCGAAGGAAGACGATTTAGTTTAGAACCCCAATTTTTAACCATAGTTTGGGCTCGTATAAAACATTCATCAATCTGTTTTTGATTTAATGTATTTAAACTATTTTCGATAGAAGAAATGATTTCTTCTTCGTAATTCATAATTAAAGGCTGGATTTCAATTTGTGCAGAATTAAAATTTAGTAAAGCTTTTCGATGAAATCGCTCACTCTCCCACCAATAGGATTTTGAATTATAATTTTCACTTCCCTCTCTATACTCCCCCGGAATAGTAGTATCAGGAGAAAAGACAGGGAAAAAGGGACTTATACAAGGCTGACAAAGCAATACACGGGCAGTTTCTTGAACCTGGGGGATGGTCAAATAGGTACATTGAACGGTGGCCTTTAAGTCATGCTTTTTAGGGGGAACTATAAGGATATTTTGGGCTT
>DSEL01000165.1 GCA_011056645.1 Candidatus Atribacteria bacterium | reverse complement strand
TCTTTACACTATAGGCATCGAATGATTCTTCTATACTATTCTCAATAATATTCTTAGTATCCTCAAAGGGAATCCCGGATTTGAGTAAATCCTGAGCAGTATTTAAAATCATTCTGCTTTGAAAGGCAGAATAAGGGGAAGAATCTATAATCGTTTGCAATTGTTCTATCTCTTCATCGATGGTTACTGTTTCTACAGAAAAAACAGATATAGTAAAAGTAAATATCGTGAGTAAGGTTATTAAAGATAATATTATCTTGTTTTTGTTCAGTATCATATTTCTTATCACCTTTTTAGGTAGTATTACAATTATTTATTTCTAATATGGCATTCTTATTGCCAAATCCGTCTTTAACGTAACGAAGAGCATTGGGATCGGGAAACCATTTTTCCCCATCCATAACAAACATATACTCATATCTACCCGGTTCTAACTTAAGAGTTCCGGTCCAGACACCATCCCTCTCGGGGTCTTCTAAAATATTTGCCTGGGGATTCCAGTTATTAAAATCGCCGGCAATAGCCACAGTATGAGGTTGATTATCATTAAGTCTTAGAGAAAATTTAACTTCAGCCGAACAAATAGGAGAAGTATCAGGCGAATTAAAGAAAAAGGTAAAAGCAAAAAATACAACGAGTACAGCTGTGGCTGTGGCACCAACCAGACGAAAAGAAAGCCGCGGATGAGAAATTTGTTTCTTTAAGTGGTCTATCCAGGAAGTTTGAACTTTAATCTCTTCTTTTAAAATCTTTGCCATAATGCTTTGGGTAAGATCTTGAGGGGCATCTACCTGAGGAAGTAATTTAAAAGAAGCAACCATCTCTTTTAATTTTAAATATTCGTCTTGACAGGTTGGGCAGGATTTTAGATGTTCTTCTATGGTTTGCATGGATTCTGCATCCAGAACCTGGTCTATGTATGGATTTAACAATTTTTTGATTTTGTCGCAATTCATTTTGTTTTCTCCGCAAGATTTTTCAGTTTATAAATAAGGGAAAGCGATTTACAGCTTTCAATATATAGTACGAAAATATAATAAATAAGTTTCAACTATTCACTAAATACTAACGACTGGTTTTTAGAATTTTTTTTAATTGTTCGCGGGCACGATAGAGACGAATTTTTACCGTACCCTGTGGTAATTTGAGAATATTTGCTATTTCGATATAGGAAAGATCTTGTAAGTGGCGCAATACGATAACTTCCCTGAATTTTATAGGTAGAGAATAGATAGCCTGTTGAATGATTCGGAGATTTTCCTTTTGGGAAATAATCTGTTCCGGGTTATTGGATGAATCTGTAGGTTGGTGATAAAATTCCGAATCATCTGTTTCTATCGGAATATCCAGGGAAACATAATCTATCTCCTTTTTTTTGTATCTGTCCCTGATAATATTTAAAGTAATTTGATAGAGCCAGGTAGAAAATTTATAGGCAGGATTAAAACGCGCTAAAGATTGATAGGTATGCAGGAAAGCTTCTTGAGAAATATCCTCCGCTTCCTGAGAATTATTGCACATCCGATAAGCTAAATTATAAACCATATTTTTATAATTATCGATTAACCGGGAAAAGATTTGCCTATTTCCCAGAAGACAGGCTTCTATTATTTTAAGGTCATCCATTTAGAAAATTCTCCGATTTTCTAGTCGTTAGTGAATAGTGAATAGTTATTAGTATTAAATTCAAGATACAAGTACTAATTTTATGGGCAATTTTCGCTTATTGCATTGATCCTTTCTTCTGCAAAATTAGACCAGGAAGTGCCGGGGTAATTATCTATCACTAACTGATAGGCATCAATTGCCTCACACCACAGTTCCAATTGCTCGTAACACCAGCCAATCTGATACTGGGAATCCGGAGGAATTTCGCTGCCGCTACTCCAGGTACTACCGGGATAATTATCAATGATTAATTGAAAAGCAGGGATGGCATTATTCCACTGTTCAAGTTTTTGCCCATAGCACCAACCAATATAATACTGTGCACAGGGAGCAATAAGCCTTTCCAATTCACCCGGCCAGGTAGAGTCAGGATAATTATCAATAGTTTTCTGGAATTCTAAAATAGCCTGGCTATAATTTTTCGCCTCGTAGTAAGAATAACCGATATAATATTGAGCAGGCGCTGCATAATCGCTTTCGGGATAGTTTTCGATAACTTTATTAAATTCAAGGATAGCTTTTTCGTAATCAGCTAATTTCCTATAACTTTGAGCAATACTGTATTGGGCAAGAGCCAGCAGAGAACTCTCGGGATAATCATTTATTAATTTCTGATATGCTTCAATGGCATGAGAGTAGTCATAGGTTGCATAATAACAATTTCCAATTCCTAGCTGTGCGTCATCGGCGTAGGGGCTTTCGGGGTAATTGCTAATTAGTTTTTGGTATTCAAGGAGAGCTTGAATAAAATAGCTTAATTTTTTTTCATTGATATAGCCGATATAATATTGGGCGTCATCGGCATAGGGGCTGTCGGGAAAGTCATTAATTAATTGTTGAAAAGTGCTAAGAGAATTTGAATATTCGCCTGAATTGTAATAGATAATTCCTCCATCATAGAGGTACTTATCGTCAACTGCCCTAATAACGATAGGATTACCATTATCAATTAAAGTAACTTCGTCCTTTTTTATTACTATACTCAAGATCTTATAAGTAATATAGTTTACTTTGGCAATGGTTAAAGTTCGTGCCCCTATGGATACCTCGTCTATCCGAAAGTACCCATCTGCATCGGTAAGAGCAGTATTGGAGGAGCCAGTTATACTTACCAGGGCTCCTTCTAAAGGACGTGTATCAATAACCGTCTCTTCGTAAATATAGCCTTCTACCGAACCCTTGGAGAAGGGTGAAAATAGACAACCGTTTAAAAGTAGTAAGGAAAAAGTGAGCAATATTAAAAAAATGACAGCTGGAAATGGTGCTTTGTCATTTTTTATTTTTTTGAAATATTTTTTTAATAATAACACTGGACTGGCAAGGCCTCCTTTGTCGATTATCTGATTAACCAGTTTACCGGTTAATACTACAGTATGGCATGCTGTATTGGATTAAATAGAAACAAAGAAATCTATATTCTTCGAGATAACCATTTTTTAACATGATCCATAAATTCATAAAATTGATCTAACTTTTGCAGATTTTTGTATACTTCATCCCAATCAATATCCAAATATTCGTGAATTAAAATATTTCTAAAACCTGCAATGGGTGCAAATTTTTGAGCAAAATTATATGGTAAAATATTTTCTTCTCCCAATTTTGTTATAGATCCATAATAATCTTTGGGTTTTTCTAAATCATCTAAGGAGATTATCCTATTGGCAATATCGATACATGATTGAATAGCAACTTCTAAATTTCTCTCTACAATATCTTGCAAATACTCATCTCGAAAAAATTCTTCTTTGCTTTTTTCTTTAAGAGGTTCTAATTTTATCAAGCATTTCTTCAGTCTTTCCAAGCGATGCTCTATACCGCTGAATTCTGTCTCCATATTTCTCTCCTTTGGGTTTAAACTTAAGTATTTCTTTTTTTTGTGTCCGCAAAATAGGCAGATAATCAAAATATTTACTTAAGGTATCCGCTTCAAATTCAGTCCTGATTGTAGAATTTTTCTGAAAAATATTTTTTCCTGTAGCAATAATATTATACTTTAATTCTATAGGGGCATTATTAAGAATAACCAAATCCACCTGCCCAGTATTTAAAAAATTTACTAATTTATTTTTTAATTTATACTTAAATTGGAAAGACGGTTCTTGGGATAGAAAAACCGCAAAATCATAATCACTTAGTGGGCTTATTTTACTCTTTAACTGGGAACCAAAAATATAAGCAAGTAATATATCATTTTCATCGGAAAATATTTTTTTTATATTAATAACATTAAATTTATCAAACATATCCTTTTCCTGCCTCAACAATTTCGCTTATCAAACCGGTTAGCGTTGGTTGGTAAACTAAGTAACCGGGTGACTGACAAATTAATTCTTATTTATTTTCTTTAATTCTTTTTCCGCTTCCTGAGCAAATTCCGATTGAGGGGCAAGCTCAACCGCACGAGAGAGGAATTCTCGAGCCTTTTCTATTTCACCTATTTTATCATAAGATAAACCTAAATAATAGTAAGCCTCTATATTATCGGAAGAGATTTCTATCACATGCTCCAAGTACTCAATCGCTTGAGAATAATTTTTTTCTTGGAAATATATACAGCCTACCCTGGTGTTAAGGTAATTAATCATTCCGGTATTGCCGGATGCCAGGGAAGAGCTGGTGGCTAAATCTAAGGCTTTTAAGTAATATTCTAAAGCTTTATCCTGCTCATTAATAAAGGGAACTATACTTCTTGTTTCATAGATATACCCTAATTTAAGATAACTATTTAAATCTTTGGGATTATTTTCGATAATCTTTTCATATTGTGGAATGACTTGTTCTGCTATTTTATTGGCCTTCCGAAAAAGACTGTAGGCTTTAAAAATATTCTTGTTATTGTATTCTTTAATCCCTTCTTGTAGATAGCATTGACCCAGGTAATAGTAACTCTCTGTATGATTTTGATCTAATTCAATCGATTTTTCAAATTCAGGGATAGCCTTATCATATTCTCCCCGGCTGAAATAAGATATGCCAAGTTTAAAAGGAGCTTGGGGTGGGAGTTGAACCTGAGATATAGTTTTATCTTCATCCTTAATAAATCCGGAAACTATAACTACCGCTCGAGGATTGATAGGATCATTAGACTCCACATAAATCCGTTTCGTGAATTGCCCTATCATATCCAGAGAATTAATTGTAATCTTTATTTCTCCTTCTTCCCCCGGATTAAGCTCGCTGTTAGAGATAATAGGTTCAATGCAGGATTCACAACTAACTTTGGTTCCCTTGATAATTAAAACTTCATTGCCTATATTTTTAAAATGAAAAATATGAGTAGGCAGCTCTTCAGGAGTAATTTCTCCGAAATCCCAGGCATTTTCCGGAAAGTAAATAGTGGGACCCGAGTCTGCTTGGACAATTATTACCCGGGGGCATAATGGTAAGGTCTGAACAAGAAGAATAAAAAATAAAAAAAAGGCAATATATATTAATAAAGAGAATGTTTTGTTTTTTTTACTTAGATTATTTTTCATAAATTTATTTTAATATCTTTCGTATATTTTCTTAGCTTTTTAGCTTTGAGTCCTTTAATTATATAATACATAATCACCATGTGCAACCTACAAAATCAAAAAGGTAAACTTTGGTGCCTGGCACGAAAGTTTACCTTTTGCAAAAAATTAAAATATGATATACTTAGAAAAAATATTTTAGTGAGGGACTGATGGCAATAAATATATCAATCAGAAATTTTCCACGGCCAAAGATATTAGACCGCTATATTGTTAAGGAAGTAATGAGTTTTGTAGCTCTGGCTGTTGCTGCCCTTACCATTATGTTAATCATGCAAACTCTCTTTGAGCTAATGGACATGCTGATCAATAAGAAGGTAGCCTGGCCTTATATTGTCAAATTATTAGCCTATCGCCTTCCCGCTTTTCTGGTAGTGACCTTTCCTATCTCTTTGCTGGCTTCCAGTGAACTGGCTATTGGCCGCCTTTCCACAGACGGTGAAATAACTGCTATGAGAGCAGGAGGGATAAGCCTGCGCCGGATTATGATCCCTTTCCTAATTGCTGCTTTTGCCATAAGCATTTTAGCTTTCTTAATAAATGATTATATCGTGCCTGAGGCTAATCATATTTCACAGAATATCATTCGGGAGATTGTGCTAAAAAAAGGACCTCCTAATATTATGCGGAATGTCTTTTTCCGTGATGCTGAAAATCGTTATTTCTATATAAACCGCCTTGACGAAAAAAATATGCTCATGCAGGATATCATGGTCTATGAAATGACGCGGGAAAAATTTCCTCGAACGATAACTGCCAAAACAGGGAGATGGGTCATTGATACCTGGAAGCTGGAGAATGGAACTATTTATAATTATGACGAAAACGGTAAGATTACTTATGAAATGAGCTTTGACACTATAGATATTATTGTTAAGGATGACCTGAAAAAATTCTTTACAAATCAAAGAACTCCCCAGGAAATGAGCAGTAAGGAATTAAGGCAACAGATAGATATTTTACAACAGGCTGGGGCAGATACTAATAATTTTGCAGTAGATTTCTATATGAAATACTCTATTCCCTTTAGCGGTCTAATCTTTGTGCTCTTAGGAGTGCCTTTGGGATTACGGGTAAAACGAGGGAGTAAAGCTACCGGAGTAATTATTAGTATTGTGTTAGTTTTACTTTATTACGTGCTTCTCTCTACCACTCGCTCTATGGGGCGAGGAGGTATGTTAACTCCAATACTGGCAGCTTGGTCTCCTAACATGGTTTTTGCTATTTTAGGAGGAATTATTATGTTTAGAGCTGAAAAAAAGTGAAGTAATTTACTAATTCACCAATTGACCGATTTACCGATTAAATTAGATACTGTGTTAAAAGTCAACTCACCAACTCTCCTAAAAGACACGATATTTGATTTTTAGTATTTTAGTTTTAAATCGCTACATACTCCGTCTTATTATGGTAGATGGCGTG
>DSEL01000164.1 GCA_011056645.1 Candidatus Atribacteria bacterium | reverse complement strand
GTATATAAATCATTTCCTTATAATAGGAAGGAAGCACTAATAAGGTAGTAACATAGGCGCCAATAGCCATAAAGCCAGCATGGCCCAGGGAAAATTGACCGGTAAACCCATAAATTAAGTTTAAACTTATACCTAATGTAACATAGATAGCACCCAGATTAAGAATCCTTAACTTGTAGGCATCTAAATGCTTTTCGGCAAGATAGACTAATATCACTAACATGATTAAAGCGAACAGTGTAAATATTTTTTCATTTTGTTTTTTCATTGGGTTACACCTTCTCCTGTACTTTTTTACCTAAAATACCATCAGGTTTAAACAACAGGATTAAAATCAGAATTAAAAAGACAAAGGCATCTCTATATCCTGATATTGCTGGTAAAAAAGCAACAAATAATATTTCAGTCATACCCAAAACTAATCCGCCGAGCATCGCCCCCGGTATATTTCCAATCCCTCCTACCACCGCTGCAATAAAAGCTTTTAAACCGGGTATCATACCCATGGTGGGAAATAATTGGGGAAACCTTAAGCCCCACAAAATACCACCCACGGCTGCCAGAGCAGAACCAATAATAAAAGTTACAGATATAGCTTTATTAACATCAACCGCCATTAATCTGGATGTCTCTATATCTGTAGATATTGCTCTCATAGCCAGGCCAGTCTTTGTTCTGTAAATTACATATAGCAGTAACGTAAGAAAGATAGAGGATACAATGATGGACGCAAAAAGAGTTGATTGTATACGAATCCCCCCAAACTTATATAACCTTGTGAAAAATTCGGGACGATGAACAGACTTGGGAATTCCAGAAAAAACCACAATCGCTAAATTTTGTAGAAAAAATGATACGCCAATGGCTGAAATCAAGGCAGAGATTCTAGGGGCATCCCGCAAGGGCTTATAGGCAATCTTTTCTGATAGCATTCCAGTCATGGAAGTCAAGGCAATAGCAACGATAATTGATGCCCACCAGGGTAAATGAAACATCAAGAATCCAAAATAAAGAAAATAAGGCGCTAACATAAAAATTTCTCCATGGGCAAAGTTAATTAATCTTAAAATACCATAAACCATAGTATATCCTATGGCGATTAAGGCATATAAACTTCCCAGGGATAAACCGTTTGCAACATTCTGCAAGAATAAATTTAGTGACATAGAACTCTCCTTATACTATTTGGAATTGTCATTGCGTAATAATTATTAATATGAAATATCAATTAAATAATTGTTGTTTTAAAATTTGATTTAATGAAAACTTAATCGAAAAGTTCTTTTTTCACAGAGAGAAGAGATAGGATTCGCTATCCTATCTCTTCTCTCTGTGAGTTCAATTAATTAATTATTTATTGTATTTAGGGAGTAACAGTAGTCTCATATTTATACTCTCCATTTACCACTTTAACCAAAACAGCAGGTTTAATGGCATCCCCAGTTTCATTAATGGTAACGGAACCACCTGCACCCTGGAAGCCTTTGGTTGCAGCCAAAGCATCCCGAATAGCTTTCGGATCAGATGAACCGGCTCTTTCAATGGCATCAAGCATTAAATTGTAAGAATCATAAGTAAGAATAGATACAGCATCTGGTGCTAAACCATATTTTGCTCTGAAAAGAGTAGCATATTTTTCCGACTCCGGAGTAGCCGGTTGATCTTCAGCAAAGAAGGTACTGGCAATTAAACCTTCGGCTGCCTCTCCTGCTAATTCAATTAAAACTGGATTATGTAAGGTATCGCCACCTAAGTATTGACCTGTATATCCTAATTCTCTCCCTTGAATAGCTATTAAGGCAACATCTCCGAAATATCCGGGGAAGAACAATGCTTCAGCACCGGAAGCGATAATCTGACTTAATTGGGCACTAAAATCCTGGTCACCGGTATTATATTTGGTGTCACTAACGATCTCCCCACCAAGTTCTTCAAATGTTCTTTTATAGAAATTAGCTAAACCTACTGAATAATCCTGAGCAATATCTACCAAAAGTGCTGCTTTTTTGATTCCCAAATTTTCAAAAGTATAGCGAGCCATGACCTCTCCCTGAAATGGATCAATAAAGCAAGTACGGAAAACAAAATCTTTGCCCTGGGTAACCAATGGGTTTGTTGCTGTGCCAGAAAGCAAAGGAATTCCTGCTTTATTGGCAACTTCACCGCCCGGAATGGCCATACCGCTGCCATAACTAACAAACACTCCTACTACACCATCTCTTTCAATAAGCCTCGAAACCGCATTTGCGGCCTCAACCTTATCACTTTTATTATCAACAAGAATTAATTCTACTTTCTTTCCTAATACTTCAGGTTTTTGCTCATGGGCAAGTTCATAACCTCGCATACAAAGCTCTCCGCCTACTGCCATAGCCCCGGTCATTGGTTCAGCAATTCCAAGTTTAATTACATCCTGCGCAAGAGCTGCACCACCAATAGCAATTATAAGTACAGCCAAGGTTAAAACAAATAAACTTTTTCTCATTTCTTTTCTCCTTCCTATTAAATTATAAATCTCATTAAATATGAATCTTTTCGACTAACTATTTTACTTTCTGAAAATCTTATAATTTTATTATTTGTTCAGCCCCCCCTCTCCATTAATTTTTATTTTGACTGTTGAGCTATGTCGAGCATAGGGTAATTTAACTAAAATATCATTTTCTATGTTAATTTATACTGACCTTAATATCTATTATTCATTTTTTTACCATGATGATTAATTGTTTCAGAATGATTGATAAGAACCTGACATATATTTTTTCCTAAATAGTTCATCAAAAAATGGAAATTTATAAATGTTCAATTTAGCGGAAACCCATCCTATGTATAAATGGGAATGTGGAAAAAATCCCGATAAGCCGGGACAGATGAAAACATCTTTTGGTAAGCACAACGTCTTGAGAGGCGTGTGTATCAATATTGTAATATTCTCCTTATCAGCAAATATAAATTCAATTTTTATCGTAAAAATAGTTATTTTATCTACAATTTTGAAAGTATTTAGTTAATAATATCAGAATGCCATAAAAAGTTTAGCACTAAATTTATTAAAACACAAATATTTTTTCAATACTCTCTACGTTTATATCCACTTTTATCAAATAGTATTAAAAAGGGGATAACATTTTAGCATGTCATCCCCTTTTTAATTTTTTAACTACTTAACTACTAATCGGTAGGTATGATCAGTTCCTGACCAGGCCTGATAAGTCTCGAGTTACTTAACTCATTAAGATCAACAATTTTCTCTACTGTTGTTCCGAATTTCTGGGCAATTTCCCACACAGAATCTCCGGCTTCCACTACATAAAGTTTCCCGGCTTTTTCTTCGGATAACCAATTTTGTTTAACTAGTGATATAATTCCTGCTTTTTCTACTGCCTCCATTAGAGCATCCCTTATGGGAATGAAGGTATCCAATCCATCTTTTGCATTTGTAAAGTTATAATTATCTCCACCGGTAAACATAAAGTCATTAGTAACCACAGTATAATATTTATCCATTTCAACTGGAGTACCGTCTGCTAATTCCATACTGGTAATTCTGCTACCTGCTTCCGCTTGGGAGTTATAGGTTACCCTTACTCCGGCAATTTGCACCCAGCCAATATCCTCATTCATAATACCATGTTCAATGTTCGCCTTTATATCTGCACCGGATAACTTCATAGTATATAAAGTATTATCAAAAGGCATTACTTCATATAGTATCCCCGCAGTAATATCTCCTGCCGGAATAGGAACTCTGAGTCCGCCACCATTAGTCATGGCAATCTGGACTCCTGCCGCGTCTTTCATTACCTCACAAGCCCATTCACCCAACAAAGATGGTCCTGCATATCTATCATGGTCTAATTCTACTGTAGTTTTTCCTAATACTTTTCCTAAAACAGGGCTTAATTCTTCTTCGTATTTCTGGTATATTGCCAAAGTATTCGCATCATCCTTAAGGGTGTCAGGTCTCTCATAGAGATTATCTAATACGGGCTCTGCGCTAACTAGCTTATTATTTTCATCAAAAAGGAAAGTCATTTTCGCAATTGTCCGGCCGTTATAGTAAGCCTGCACCAGAGGTTTGCTATCAACCAGACCACTAATCCTTTGATGGGTATGAGCTGATATGACTGCATCTACTCCATCTACCTGAAATAAATCTACAGCTTCACCAGTAACTTTTCCTTCTTTATCCTGAAAAGCACCCAAATGAGTTAAAGCGATAATCAAATCTGCTCCTGCCGCTTTTACTTTTGGCACCCAATCGATTAGAGTTGGCACAGGATCTTTAAAATCATAATTTTCTACATTTGCCTTCAGGGTCTTATAAGCGGTCTCTGGAGTAGCCAAACCAATGAATCCAACTTTTATTCCAGTTTTATCGAGAATGACATAAGGTTCTGCCCATCCGACCGGCTGATTAGTCCGCTTATCATATATATTAGCACAAACAAAAGTTAATCCACCATCTTCTGCCCATGTAGAAATCCTATCAATCCCCCAATCAAATTCATGATTACCAACTGCCGATAATTCTACACCTATTTCTTTGAAAACTGCAGAAACTGGCTCACCATACAAAAGGTTGGACATTGCACTCCCCTGATAATTATCTCCAGCTGATACAATAATTGTACCTTCAGGGTTTTTTGCTTTTTCTACCTTTAAAGCGTCGGCAAGTTTTGCTGCCCCGACATTTTTCCCGCCAGGAGCGAGACTTCCGTGAAAGTCATTAATCGATAATACAACCACTTCTTTTTGTGCGGCAAAAATAAAACACACTGAACTTAGAATCAACAAGAAAGTTAACAGAAAAATTAATAGTCCCTTATTTATTTTAAATCTCAACATATTGACATTCACTCTCCTTATTTTTTTTAATTAATTTTCCAAGCCATCAAATGCATATTAAATCTTTAGTGCTTGTACTGAATTTGCCACCTCCCTTTTTTCTTACTTTTAACTTTGCACTTATTACATTTTTTTCTACCTTAAATTCAATAATGTAAAATAGATTTCTTATTTCTTTTTTCTACATTTACCTTGGATAATCCTTCTTTTAATAAAAAATTATTTGAAATAAATATCACTCTTTAGTCTTTTATATAATTTTTAACTTGATTGTAAAATTAATTAACTATTTTTGTAACATGCTACAATTTCACCAAAATATAAAGTATGATAGTCATTATCCGAATATAGATACTCTCTATATTCTTTACACAGGAAATCAGCTTCCATTTTGTTTTTATAAACAATTTTACATTCAAAATGAAATCCAGGGAGATCAATAATGGGAGTGTTTACTTTTTGAGCGGGAACTACAGATAATTTACATTGTTTAAACTTATCAAAATCCCTGCCGGATTTAGTGCCGCAAAAGCTTAAAGCTTCTTCTAAACCATCCCTGGGAATACTAACCGTAAAACTGGAAGCCTTTTCGATAATGCAATGAGTAAAACGGCTCTCTCTAACCATTACTGTCATTATCGGCTTTCTCCACATATATCCGATGGCAGCCCAACCAATAGTCATAACGTTTATTTTTTTATCGTCCGTTGATTTAGCTACCAAAAATGCACCTTTAGATTTTATTTGTTGCAATACTTCTTCGGTAATAGATAAATAATTAACCTTTTTCATAACTATTTTTCTCCTTAAAGAACATACAATATTACCCTTTAATTTTATTAATCAACTTCCTTCAACTTTTCTATCATTTTTATGAAATCATCTATCCATTCTGCGCTAAAGTTTACACCTTTGGGTGTGGGAATATATTCATCACCGTCCTTTGGTTTTACATATTGTCTTAAATCAACTCTTTCTACTCCTCGAAACTCACCGATAGATAGAACCAATCTTTTATTATCGGTAACGTCTAATTGCCCAACTTGCTTCATTTAATCTTTTCTCCTTCCCTCTAATTTTTATTTATTTTTACTCATGCTTTTATATATCTCTATATCGCATCTCGCATCATATTTCTTTCACTGAAATCTTCCAGATTAATTATTTCAATTCTACTTCCTGGATATAATTTCTTAATCTTCCCAATCTCCTGCTTCAAATCGGGAGCAATAACTATTTTTATTTGATTAACATTTTCTGCATAGTTAATTACATTTGGATGAGGGGAACTGGGAATAATAATATAACACCTGGTTATTTTATTTTTTATGATGTATTCTTTCAGACTTCTTAGGCAAACCATGCCTAACTTCTGGGTAAAAGATATAATGATTTTTTCTTTTTTATCGTTCTGCTTCTTTTTGAAAAACATAGTTGTCACCTTATTAGATTAAAAACTTAAAAATCTTCTAATCCGCTAATCTACCAATTAGCCAATTAACGGTTAACCAGCTAACGAATCTTCTATTTTCATTTTTCTTTGTTTTCTTCACTATATACGTGATAGTTGGTAGGAGTTTACTCAAATGACTCTTTTAATAGATCAAAAAAACCATTTAAATAACCTATGCCCAACAAAATATCTTTTTTCATCAAATCAATTAATCTTTGGCTGTCTGAAGAGTTAGCAATTTTCTTCATTTCTTGCTCAGTAAGAACAATCAGCTTTTTATCATTATTTAATTCAGGAAATAATTTCATAGTTTCTTTATAAGAAGAGGTAAAATCTTTTCTGGCTTCCTTGCTTAGTTTAATGGCGCTATCGACCACATCCTCTATTTTAATCGTTTTTACCTTGGGGAGTAGGTTATAAAACTCGTCTTTATTGTGTTCAAAAAGATATCCATTAAAATCTTCATATCCGTAATGAGCGTTGGTTGCCAGTTTAACCAGTTTTTTAACCTTAAAAAATTTCTTAAAAAGAGTCTTCAAAGGGACTGGATAGGCATGATAAGGCTGGGAAAGATCTTCTAAATAATGAATAGCTCGAGCGGCAAATCTAAAACCCCAGTAATTATCGCCTTTCCTAAAGGCAGTTTTTGACATTTCAAAAAAGTGATTAGCTCTTTCCGGCGCATCTCCCGCTTTCACTAAACCTGAAAACACGGAAAAATACATATGACGATATCCATGGCTTCCTCCGGTTAATGCTTGCAATTTATTTAATTTCAAATTAGTATCTAAATCCCAGTCCGGTTCGTCCGAATAATTGATAAGAATATTTGCAGCATTTGTTTTCCCTCCGATTTCCTCATCAATATATTTTATTACAAAATTTGGATTATATTTATCCTGGTCTATATCTTCATAAGAATAAGGAGTTACCTCGATTTCAGGGAAATGGTTTATCCAATCACTATTTTTTATGGCTAATTCGGTATAAAAAAAGTGACTATTCCAGGAAAACACCTGGATATAACTTAAGATAAAAACAGAAAGAATTATCAGAACAACAATTGTTATTTTCTTCCTAAACTTCATCATTACCTCCGAACTATTTTTAGATTGCCATTGTTTATCTTATCGGTGCTTTCTCTAATACAAATAGAAGTTTAAACGTCACAAAAATAACAGAAAAATTAATGATTTCAATCTTATCTTTCAAAAGGGAATTTATATTGATTTAAACCGAGCTCTTTTTTCAAGGTAATAATCTGTTGTTGAAGATTCTTATTAACAGGCGCACCTTTATCCTTTCTTTCCAGCCAGGCTAAATACTCTTTTTCACCGGCAGTGTAAATTCTTTCTGCTTCAGGAGCTTTATTAGAAGCTCGAAGAGAACGAAGGATATCTCCGGTAATTTTCTTAAATATCTCGAGATCGATAAAGGAAGATACGTTAATGGCTATAAAAAAATGTCCCAGGTTAATGGGTGCGAGTTTGCCCTCCTCTACTCCTGATAACATCTTAAGATACTTCCCGTTTTGCAGGGCAGCAGAAAGGATTTCTACTACAGTAGCATAACCATAACCTTTATAACCGGCCATTTCTTCTCCGATGCCTCCTAAGGGAGCAAGAGCAGCTTTTCCTGTTTTTAAGTCTTGTAAAATTTGATGAGTATCTGTTCTGGTCTTCCCATCTTCCCCGATTACCCATCCGGGTGGAATTTCTTTTTCAGCTCGGTCATAAAATTCTATCTTCCCCCTCTGGGTAATAGAAGTGGCGCAATCAAGGACAAAAGGAAACTCTTCGTCAGAGGGCATGCCAAAAGTTAATGGATTAGTACCTAACATATTTTCTATTCCAAAAGTAGGAGCAATCGAAGGACGGGCATTGGTACCGGTAATTCCGATCATTCCTGCTTCAATAGCCATTAAATCATAATAGCCGGCAATTCCATAATGAGTTGAATTTCTCGCTACAACCATTCCTAATCCCATCTTTTTAGCTTTTTCGATAGCCAGAGCCATAGATCTTTTGGCAATTACCTGTCCCATACCGTTGTGGCCGTCAATAACTGCAGTAGTAGGACCATCTTTAATAATTTCTATTTCTGTTTTTGGTGATTGGATCCCAGCTTTAATCCTATCATAATATATAGGTTTTAAGCGCCCAATACCATGTGAATCTATCCCTCTTTTATCAGAAGTAATCAATACTTCAGCACATATTCTGGCATCTTCTTCCGGAACTCCTATCCCCTTAAAAACATCAATCATAAAATTTTCTAAACTATTGAAATCTACCCAAACAATATCTTGCGATTTATTATTCAAGGTTACCTCCTCCTTATTTTTACATTGAAGTATCCAAATAAGTTATTAAAATTAAGACTATTAATTTTAATATAACAAAATTAGAAATGTTTTTCAATTATTTAATTTCATTAGTTGTGCAAAAAGTTATTACTTTTGTTTTCCCACCTTTTTTTTGTTTCTCTAATTTTTTCCTTCACACGATACGCGATACTATCTCATCTTGCGTCTTCTTTGTTCTATTTTCTTAACCAGGTAACCAACTAATCAATTACCTCTTTTCTTTTCACACATTACTCATCACTGTGTTTCTATATGCTAAACGCTGTACGCTCTACGCTGTATTATATACTACATACTATTACTCGGTACAGATTATAAGGTTGACATATCAATACCTTACTGATATATTATTAATATATTAACAATATATAGGTGATATTTATGGTAAATATGGAAATCTACAATAAACTTAAAAAACGAATAGTCTACCTGGATTACCAACCAAAACAAGTGTTAAGCATTAAAGAATTAGCCAAAGAATTTGGAGTAAGCCCTATACCCATCCGCGAAGTTCTCATTCTCCTGGAAAATGAAAAATTAGTATATATAATTCCTAATAATGGTATCTATGTTACTGATGTAAGCTTTCAAGAACTTAAAGATGTCTTTGAGGTCAGACTATTTTTAATTGGATTATCAGGGAGGCTTGCTGCCCAGAGGATTACCTCGGAAGAATTAAACAAATTAAAAGAATTACTTATAAAAATACAACAAGAACAAAACAGAAAAGAATTAATTATGTTGGATGCAGAATTTCACGATTTGGTAAACTGTTCTACGAAAAATCAAACCTTGGTTGAGACTTTGAAAAGATTGCGAAATCAAATTGGCCGCCTCTGGTTCTTTGCTAAAGAAAATGATGCTTATTCAAAAAAAATACCCGACGATTTTAAAGCACTCATAATGGCTCTGGAAAATAGAGACCAAGTCAAGAGTGAACAGATCATGAAGGATCACGCTATTCACTTTATAAATCAGATAAAAATGAGCTTATACAGTGAATAAAAATATTTTCTGTCATTCTGCACTTAATGCGGAATCCATAAATAGGACAATTGCCCTAGATAGATTCTCTCTTCCCAGGCAATAACACTATTAAAGCCAAAATTTTATTATTACTATAATATAAAGTGAATTTCTTAATTCAACTAAATTGAATTGTAAAAGGAGAAGAAATGAAAAGAATTCTTATAACCGGAGCACTGGGTCAAATTGGCTCTGAGTTGGTTTATTTTTTGAGAAAAAAATATGGTAAAGAAAATGTTATTGCTTCAGACATTAAACCTTTACCTGAAAAGATGGTTGACCGGGGTGGAATATTTGAGCATATCGATTGCTTGGATGTACAGGAAATTTTTTCTAAAATTAAAAAATATAGAATAGATACCATATTTCATCTTGCTGCCGTCCTCTCTGCTGCCGGAGAAAGAAATCCCCAGTTAGCCTGGGAAGTAAACATTAATGGTCTTTATAATATACTGGAAGTGGCCAGAGAATATAAATGTTCTGTCTTCTCCCCCAGTTCGATAGCTGCCTTTGGTCTTTCTACCCCCAAAAACAACACTCCTCAAGAGACAATACAAAGACCCAGTACCATTTATGGATTGACCAAAGTTACCGGAGAGTTGCTTTGTGATTATTATTATTCAAAATATAGCGTAGATACCAGAGGAGTAAGATTTCCGGGAATCATTTCTTATGCTACCCTCCCCGGAGGAGGGACTACCGACTATGCTGTGGAAATATTTTATGAAGCAATTAAAAACAAAAAATACACCTGCTTCTTAGATCAAGATACTTACCTGGATATGATGTACATGCCTGATGCTCTAAAAGCCACAGTTATGCTGATGGAAGCTAAACCTTCCCGATTAAAATATAGAAATGCTTATAATGTGACAGCCCAAAGCTTTAATCCGGATCAACTCGCTCAGGAAATCAAAAAACACATTCCGAACTTTGAAATGAAATACGATATTGATCCAATTAGGCAGGCAATTGCCGATTCCTGGCCTAACCGGTTAGATGATTCTGCAGCGAGAGAAGATTGGGGATGGTCTCCTGATTATGATCTTCGAGCAATGTGCAAAGATATGATTGAAAAACTGAAAATTAAACTTAATATTTAAGTAGTCTGAAGCCAGTATCCAGGAGTCAGAAGATTATTAGCGAATAATGTTTAGGAGGTAGGGGTGCGATTCATCGAACCCGTTTCAGGTCGAATAAATTCGACCCCTACAAAAAAACCAAGAACCAAGAACTAAGAACTAACGACTATTCACTATCGACTAAAACAATGGAGGTTTTAAAAATGGGATTAAATAATTTAGAGAAAGTACTTTCCAAAACTATAAAAGAGTTAAAAGAAAACGGAAGATTAAAGGGAAAAGAATCCATTATTACTAAAGTAAAAAGAAGCGAAGGAGAAAAAGGCCCCAGATATTTTCTTAAAAGCAAGGGCGCACAGGAATTTATCAGAATGAATTCTAACTCTTACCTGGGAATGTCTTTAAGAGAAGAGGTCATTCAAGAAGAAGAAAGAGTATCCAGGGAATTTGGCGTGGGACCCGGAGCGGTACGTTTCATTAGCGGTACATTCCAGGTTCACCGGGAACTTGAAAAAAAATTAGCAGCATTTCATCAAAGAGAAGATGCTATGCTTTTCAGTTCTGCTTATTCTACCGTAATGGGCATCTTAACTCCTCTCATCACTCCTGACACCATCGTAATAAGTGATGAATTAAACCATAATTGCATCATCAACGCACTTAAACTTTCTCGGCCAAAAGACAAAAAAATCTATAAACATTTGGATATGAACGAACTTGAAGAAAGGATAAAAGAATCTATTGGTCTTGCAAAAAGATTGATCATTATCACCGATGGAATCTTCAGTATGAGAGGTGATTATGCTCCACTTAATATTATCTCAAATCTTTCAAATAAATACGACCAGGAATTCCCGGAAAATATCCTATTAGTGGTAGATGATTCTCATGGTATTGGAGCTTACGGAAAAACCGGTCGGGGAACAGAAGAATATACCCGTGCAGAAAGAGTTGATCTATTAGTAGGAACACTGGGAAAAGCATTCGGAGTAAATGGTGGATATATTACTTCAAATCAAATAATTATCACTTACTTGAGAGAAACAGCCCCTATGTATATCTATTCTAATCCCATCTCCCCTACTGAGGCTAGTGCAGCTTTAAAATCGTTGGAAATACTGGATAGCGAAAGTGGCATATCTCTTTTAGTTCATCTTCAACAAATGACCAAGAAATTTGAAAACGGTCTCCTTAATTTGGGATATGAAATTATTGAAAGTGACCATCCTATTGTTCCTTTAATGGTGAGGGATACAAAAAAAACATCTGAGTTGGTAAGTTATCTCGTAGATAAGGGGATTCTCTCCACCGGTCTTAATTATCCGGTTGTCCCCAAGGGTGATGAAGAAATAAGATTTCAGGTTAATGCTGATCATACTCCTTATGATATCGATTATGTCCTAAACGTCTTAAAAGAGTATAAACAAAAAATAGATATTTAAATGATCCAAAAGATAAAGTAAAATAAAATATTTTGAATATTGGATTTTTTATGATAATATATTGTAGAAAAATTCTCTTAATATCCAAATATTTCTAAAATAAATTTAATAATTTCCAAATTAATGTCTAAAACCTTCTGATTTGGGGAATATAGTTTATAGAAAAGTGAATTTTGAAAAGAGAATCAAGATTTTAGCAGCTAAACAAGTTGAAAAAGGCAAACTACCCGAAAGGGTAGGACGCAAAGCAATGGGTCTAAGGCACTAAAAGTGCTAAGGCAGCCAAGCTACCGACTTTTTTTTGTTTGAAAAAGCCCATACTTTGCTAAAAGCCTTCACAACTTAAATTAAAAAAAATTTAAGGCTCTGTAAAAAACAGAGGAGATGAGGGAAATAATATGAAAGCAAAAACAATGGGTAAAGTAATCCTAAGCTTGTTCTTAATGGTAATAGTTGCTCTTTTTCTAACGTCTTGTAATGGTGTGGTTACCCCTGAGCTTCAGCTTAATTTAGATGAAGAAATAAATAAAGTCGAAGAAATAGACTCTGTGTATCTGGATGTACCTTATGAAAAATATGCCGGGACAAACTGGTGTCTTCCGGCTTCAGGAGCAATGACCTTTAAATACTTCGGAGAAAACATTAGCCAAGAACAAATTGCCAAAGAAGTAATTCAAGATGGAATAAGTAGTGTATTTAAAATGATTACTTATGCCAGAGAGCTGGGATTTGAAGCAAAATATAACTATATGACCATAAATGAGATAAAAGAAATCTTAAAGGAAGACACTCCGGTAATTGCTGTACAAAATTATAGTCTCACTTTGCCTTATTCGCATGCAAGGGTCATTACGGGATATGATGATGAGAAACAAGAAGTAATTACCAATGACCCAACCGCGGGGAAAGATTATATCATTACTTATTCTGACTTTATCGCTCTAAATACTGGAAGCAATCCTGATTTATGCAAAGTATTAGTAATTTCAACAGAAGAAATTGGCACAAAGAATACATTTCTTGCTAATAATGCAAATAATTCTTAGAAAATAAAGTAAATTTTACCAGATTAAATTTAATTTTTTTAAAAAAGGAGGATAAATGATGAAAATAAAATACGATTATTGTAAGATTGCTCCGCATCAAAATAAATATATTGTAGAGTATGGACATAGTACTTATAAAGGGTATGCTTTATCTTCGCCGATAAAGGTAGCAGATAGAGCCTTCTCCACTGAAAAAAAAGCAGTTCGTTTTGCCAAAAAAATTGTCCCGGTTGAATGTATAAAAAAAGAAGGAAAGTAGGTTAATTTTATTTATGAGTCAAATAATTTATCCAATTTTCAGACCACTATTTTAAATTTTTTAAGTCAAAGTTTTTAATAAAGAATTTTTATTAAAAGTACGGTACCTTAAAGATAATTATTCTAAAGGAGTTCGCTGCAATAAAAAATATTGCCTTTCACTTCTTCATTCAATGAAGAAGTGAAAGGCAATTTTACTACAAGCTCTCTCATTATGCTAACATTACATTTAGTACATTGTATCGATTATAAGAATTTATGTATTGTAAAACTACATTCAATACAATGTAAAATATTCAGTAATTTCAATTTTATGGACAATAAACACCGTATGATTCACCGGGACCTAATCGGTATATCTCATAGGTTGTATATCCAGGTCCGCCATCAATGCGGATATCAAGAGTAGTGATGTCGCCATTACACAGATTGATCATGGTGGGGTCAATAACACCACCATACGTTTGTTTCCACGTGCTGACACCTCCACCACAATGACTCCGATCGTATCTGAATTCAACCATGGTTTCAGGGTCAATACATGCGGAGACGCCAAAGAAAACATGATTTGCTTCATGTACTACTTCAATACACGTATCCGAAAGTCCATAAACACCGCCCTTATTGTCTACAAGGAAAAATTCATCAGCTTCAACGACTACTTCTATAGGATCACTATCCACAACTTCAGGTCCACATGGTCCGTTATATGTATAAGTAACAGTTATGTAACCGGTACCTACAGCTAAACCGTAAAGACTGGTAGAACCTGAAATACTGAAATTACCCGTATCTGGTGAAGTTATCGCTATAGAGCAAGTACAATCAGCACAAGAATTAACACATTCATCAAGAGTTATTGGTGTACCTGGAACCCCATCAAACTCAGGAGTAATGGTAATTTCTGAACCTATATCCCTATCTTGGTCAACACATACTACAATCGGGCCGCCTTCAAATGTTGCGCCCGTTAAAGCAGGTAGTTCGGTAATGGTTATTGTGGCTGTATCACTGACACTGCTGCATTCATCAGTTACTGTCAGAGTTGCAGTGTAAGTTCCTGCAGGTAAGGCAACACCTGTTGGGTCTTCATCTGTGGAGTCTAT